>NZ_JAJEPR010000024.1:0-50656 GCF_020686945.1 Fusicatenibacter faecihominis
ACCATGTGCAGATATGCACAGTTTTCGCTTTCATCTCGGCAATTAAATTACCGAGGATTCCCGCTTATTTTCCTAAAATGATGATACACTGGGCCAAAATCCTCTTGTAAGCAAGCTTACATCGGATTTTGTGTCTATTTAACCCCGATATCAAATCATGCGTTGCCCGACAAATGATTTGATCAATTTTTCCGTGCCTTCGATATTCTCAAAATTGATAAAGTCATTATAAACCAAGACTCTTCGAAATGCTATGTTTACTTTGGATTATTTCTTTATAGCAAAAGCCCGCATATCATCGATATACGGGCTGATCGTATTATTTTCCAAAAAAAGTTTCTTCTGTTTTCGCGCACAAATAATGATAAATCGGTAAATGATATTCCTGGATCCGATAGGTTTCCTTTGCCGGTGCTTTGATACACACCGTCGAAAATCCTTCTGCAAGTCCTCCATTTTCCCCCGTCAGACTCAGCGTTTTTATTCCCATTTCTTTCGCGATTTTAAGTGCATTCACCACATTTTTGGAATTCCCGGAGGTAGAAATTCCAATCACCAGATCTTCTTTTTTTCCATAAGCATAGACTTGTTGGGCAAATACCAGATCCGGATCAGAATCATTGGAAAATGCCGTCAGGAAACCCTCCTGGCTGCACAGAGAAATTGCAGGCAAAGCTCCCTGTATTTTTTCTCTCAGCTCCATGGAAATCCGTTCATCTGTCACCTGCCGCGGAAGCAGAAAGCCTTTCATCAGCTCCCCTACGATATGTTCGCTGTCGGCTGCGCTTCCCCCATTTCCGCAGACAAGTACCTTTCCATGATTCTGATAAACAGCAAGCAAAAGTTCCAGCGCCTCCGCGATAGAGCCCTTGCATTTCTCCAGTTCCGGATATCGTGACAATAAGTCATTCATAGATTTATCCCCTGTTTTTTCTCTTGATCCATTCCATATGCTGCAACCGTGAGCGCTGCAACATCTCCCAATTTTTCGCCCAGTCCGGAAGGAAGGATCTGGCAACATTCCAACGACTTCGGTAAACATTCTCTTTGTAGTACTTCCCACATTGTATCCAGCAACAGTTCTTTACTTCTCACATAAACACTTCCTAATATAATTCTTTCCGGATTTAGAAGATCAATTAAAACTGCCAGTCCCTGTCCAAGCATTTTTCCGCACTGCTGATAAACTTCCATGGCATCTTTGTTTCCTTTATTGGCGTATTCTGCAATTTCTTTTGCTGTGATCGAAGATAATTCATTTATATTTTTACAAAAAGATACTTTTTTTCCCTGTTGAAAAAGCTCTCTTGCTTTCATCATCCCCAGCTGCGCGATTCCGCCTCCTGAGCAGAAGCCTTCAAAAGACCCTTCTTTTCCGTACCCTACCGGGCCATAGTTCGCCATTCTCACATGCCCGATTTCCCCTGCCATATCACAGGCTCCTGTATACAATTCCCCATTCAAAATCAGCCCAGCGCCCATTCCTGTTCCAAAGGTAAAAAAAGCCATGTTTTTCGCACCTTTCCCTGCCCCCAGCTTCCATTCTGCCAGTGCGCAGGCATCTGCATCATTCTTCAGAAAAACAGGAATTCCAAATTCTTCTCTCAATAGATCCGCAATCGGAATCTGGTCCCACCCAGGCAGATTTGGCGGAGACAAAATCTGGCCTTTTTGTGAATCCAGCGGCCCTCCACAGCTCACTCCAATCGCCTGAGCCGTTCCAAATCCATGAATGCTTTCTTTCACTTCCTGCAGATTTTCCTTCACATTTGTAGTCGCAAATATCTTCTTTTGAAAAATTTCTCCCTCACTGTTTCCATAAACGACGGAGCATTTTGTTCCGCCGATATCCACGCCGATATAGCATGCTTTTTTATCCTGTTCCATCATCATTTTTGTACCTTCCCCATCCTTTTCTTTCAATACTGTAGAATCATCATTTCTTACGCCTCTGATATCTTCTATTTATTCCTAATGGTTCAAACATTAATTGAGGAAATCTTCCATAAAATAATGATTATATTCTTTTAGTCGGCTGCATATCGATTTTTCATCAACATGCAGCCTTATTTTCAAACATTATTTCTCTTTTGTCTCCAGAAAGTCCTGATACTGATTATTTGCTGCATCCAATAAGGTCTGAAGGCCATTGGCCGCCAAAGCTTCATTGAACTCTGCAAGGATTTCATCTACATCTGCTTCGCCGCTTAATACAGTTACCTTATATTCCAGACAGGTACTTGCGATTGCACTCACTTCTGCACTGTATTCGGATGGATTAAAATAGAAACCGGTATGTTCTGTAGAAGTTGCATTGTTATTAAAATCTTTCAGAACATTTCCAATGTCCGACAATCCGGCTGCAACCTGCACATCCGTTACAGAATTGATGTAATGATTTCCCATCTGCCAGCATGCACTGCCATAAACCTGCGCTCCATATCCACTCTGGCCAACCGTAATTACACCGTTTTCATCTGACGTATAATCCACATCTTTTTCTCCAAAAGTTAAAAGATCGATAAATTCTTTATTTCCATAAGCAAAATTTAATACCTGCATGGCAGCTTCGGGATTATCAGAAGTTGCAGAGATAGCATTTCCCCATCCTCCAGGGAAATCACAGAATGTACGAACTGCATTTTCATCAAATAAAACTTTATCGAATTTACAATTTCCAACGCTATACTGTTCAACAGTTCCGGGTTTCATGCGGGCAATACGGCAGAAAATCTGTCCTTCGTTCCAGAACAAAGCACTCGCATCCGCTGTAGTATCCGTAAAGACATAACCTTCTTCATTCCATTCCCTGATTTTTTTCAAAGCGGCTACTACTTTTTCATTTTCATAAGGATTGAATATACCGCTTACATCTCCGGAAATATCCATTCCCATACAAAGATCGGAAGATCGGTTTATATCATCAAGATCCGCCATAACCATCAAAATATTTTCAGAATTTACAGTATCTACCGGATAAATATCAGGTGCCATCTCTTTTACTTTTGCAAAAACTGCATCCAAATCATCAATAGATTTTACCATACTCATGTCAATTCCGCAGTCTTCCGCAATTTTTGTATTGTAATATACTCCGCGCCATTGAGCAAATTCGTGCGCAACCGGAGTCGCATAGAGAGCACCATTATAACGGCAAGCATCAATAATATCATTTCCCATAGCATCCACTACGGAAGAAAGCTTATTCGTCAAATCCTCCTCTGTAATTTCATAAATGCCACCATTGATTGCATAATTGTTTATTGTCGCGATATCTCTGTTAAAAATATCAAATTCTTCTCCGCTTACAATCATATTGGAAATCGTCTGATCATAGTTGTCCCATCCAAGCCATTTCACTTCAAAATCCACATCAATTCCGGCATCATTTAATAATTTTGTCCCTGCCTCGCTAATTCTTTCTTCTGAATCACAAAGATTTCCTACTGCATACCAAGTAATTGTTGGGCGTTCCTCCGCTTTTACCGGCAAAATCCAGTATTTTCCCGAAATCACTGCTGTCATAACTACCATTGTCATTGTCAGAACCTGTTTTTTCTTCATTCTTTCATCCTCCTTAAAAGATAATTTGATTTTTATTGTTCCGAAATTCTATCATTCGGAACCTGAAACTCCACACCTGGAATTTTCATTTCCTTCTCTTTCCTATCCTTTTACAGCTCCAACCGTAAGTCCTTTTACAAAATATTTCTGAAAAAACGGATAAGCTAAAACAATCGGCCCAATTGTTACAATACACATTGCCATACGAATCCCCTCTGAAGGCATATTAGCCAGCATAAGTCCTGCACTTCCCCCAACCTTATCCATATTTGCTTTTAAATACTGTGCACTGGTCAGCATGGAATACAACATATATTGCAAATTGTGCATTGACGTATCTTTTATATAGAGAGAAGGTGTATACCAGTCATTCCAGATTCCAATTGCTGTAAATAGTCCTACTGTTGCCAAGCCTGGTTTACACAATGGAATCACAATTTTAGAAAAGATTTTTGGCTCCCCGGCCCCATCAATCTTTGCTGCATCCACCAGATCATCTGGAATCGAAGATGTCATAAAGGTTCTCAACAAGATCATATTCCAGGCACTCATAAGATAAGGCAAAATATAGACAAAATAATTATTTTTCATATACAAAATCTGTGTATACACCATGTAACTAGACACTGCTCCACCATTAAAGATCATGGTAAAAAAAGCAATAAACGAAAATATTTTTCGATATTTAAAATATTTTCTGGACAGCGGATATGCAAACATCGCTGTAACAATTAAAGAGAGAATCGTGCCTGATAAAGTGGCCCCGATTGTAATTCCATAAGCACGCAACAACATTCCAGATTTTGAAAACACATAATCGTATGCCGCAAAACTCAATTCTTTTGGTATCACCCGATATCCCTGTAAGTTCAGTGAACTTTCTGAACTAAAGGAAACGCCGAGAACCAGAAGAAACGGTACAATACATAAAACTGACCATACAATAAATATCAGGTTTAATACAGCATCCGCCTGCCATGGTATCGTATTTACGCTTTTTAATTTCTTTTTTCTCTTCATATGCCACCTCAAAACAGTGCATAATCTTCATCTATTTTTTTGACAATCCAGTTTGTCAGCACCACCAGAATAAATCCAACAATAGACTGGAAAAATGCTGCAGCTGCTGCGTAATTGATAGAAGAAACACTATTTCCAGAAATCAAGTTTGTATACACATATGTATCCATAGTAGAAACCGCTTTTGTTAAAATACCATTTAATCCCAACTGCGGCACCGTATAAAATAAGCCAATATCTGTATTAAATATTTTTCCAATGTTCATAAGGGTAAGAATAATAACCATCGGTCTTAATAAGGGTAAAGTAATTGACTTAATTTGTGTCCATTTCCCCGCTCCGTCAATTGCTGCCGCATCAAAAATACTGGTATCAATGTTATTGATACTGGCCAGATACATCACACTTCCATAACCCGCACCTTTCCAGATATTTATGAAAGTTAATATAAAGGGCCAATATTTTGGACTGGAATACCATTTAATCGGATTCTTTCCAAAAGCTGGCAAAACAGCACTATTCATCAATCCATTCGTATGATTTAAAAAAGCGGTGACAATACCTGTCATGACTGCCCAGGACATAAAGTAGGGCAAAAACATAATTGTCTGATAAACTTTTCTACCATACTGGCTTCTCAATTCATTTAGAGAAATAGCAAAAAACAATGCAATAACCAAGCCTAATACAATAAACGCCAGATTATATAAAAGCGTATTTTTTAAAATTACCGGTGCATATGTACTCTTGAAAAAAGCTTTTAAATTGCTAAGTCCTACCCATTCTCCAAAGAATGCAAACTTTTTGAAATTGATTTTTTCAAATGCCATAACAATACCGGCCATTGGAAGATAATTGTTAAAAAATAAAACAATCAAGCCTGGAACTAACATCAAAAACAAAAAACGATTCTTTTTCCATTCAGAGCACCTGCCTTGTTCAGATCCTGTTCCTGTACTCTTTTTATGTTTCATTTTGCCTTCCTCACTCTCTTCTTATAATCCCGGCCTTTTCTGCATATTTTAGGTAAGCCACTTTATCAAAGGGTGCCTTCCAGGTTACAAAGTGATTAAAGAACCTTTTCCCTTCTGTCTTCCATTCTATTTTATAGAAAGCTTTCCTTTTTCTACTGTCAAGCAAAGCAATTTCCACACAGGAATCGGCTGGAAGGAAGGCATCTCCTTCTGCTGCCACCACATCACAGGTGACATCTGTCACACAATAGTGAATCTTTTCTCCTGTCGGAAGATCATTTGACGCCATCAAATGGATATTTCCATTTTCTTCCGGTTCATCACACAGCAAAACGACTCTTTCCTGAGAACGCTTGATGTAATCATAGGCCAGTTTTTTATCAAAATAGTAGTCTACTACCGCATCCGAAAACTGCGGACAGCCGTCGAGCACATTCCACCAGATGATTCCCGTTCTCTTCCATTTTCCAATCCGAAAACGTTCAATAAAATACTTCTTTGCCTCTGCCTGGGAAATCTGGCTCAGGAAAGAAAACTCTTCCAGATCCTTTGCCTCACATCCAAAAAGCACCCGGATCTGACTTGCCATCAGCTCAATCCGGTATGCATACGGTTCCTCCATTTTCTCCGTCGGACTGGATGCATGAAGCAGCCATTCTCCATTCAGCTGGTACGGCCATAATGCTTTTTCTGAAATAAATTTTCGGATGGATTTCACAGAAGGACAGCCATGGTAACCGGTTTCTGAAGCAAAATGTGCAATCGCATTTTTATAAAAATCGCCTTTGTAATAATCGCGCGGTCCCCACAGATGCTGTTCCGGAATTCTGGAATCTCCTGCATGATTTTTAAAAGCCACCTCATCAATGTACGGAGAACTGGGAAGATATTCTCTAACATAATCATTCATACGAAGTACTTCCGGGATAACCCTCCGTGTATTGCGGTTGCTGTTTGGATCCACCCTTCCATTCGTTCCCCAGAGAATCGCTGTATCATTTTCATTGTCTCCGGACCACAGCGCAAGGCACGGATGCTGACGGAGCCTTCGCACATGGAACGTCACTTCTTTTTCCAGCTTTTTCAAAAATTCTTCCGACTGAGGATATCTTCCGCATGCTTCCATAAAATCCTGCCATACAAGAATTCCTTTTTCATCGCAGATTTCATAAAACTCATCCGATTCGTAATAGCCTCCGCCCCAGCAGCGGATCATATTACAATCCAGATCCAGCACCAGGTCCAGAGCCGGTTTGATTTTATCTTTTCCTCTGGATGGGAAAGAATCCAACGGAACCCAGTTTGTTCCAAGGATGAAAATTTTTTTGTGATTCACAAGGAAACAGAATTCTCCCTCCCCTTTTTCACTGGTAAGGCTTGTCCGATCGAGTTCCACGCTGCGGACTCCGAAACGGAAGGACCTGGAAGCAAGGAGCGTTTTCTCCTGTTTCAGGCGAACTTCCACCTCATATAAGTTTTGTTCTCCTGTTCTTCTCGGCCACCACAGCTTCGGATTCTCCAAGGCAATTCGTAAATGACCGGCAATTCCCCAGACATCTGTTTTTTCAAAAAAATGTGAGTTTCCACAGGTACCTTCTATCTCCAGCGTCAGTCCTGCATACGCAAGCTCATCCAGATCCAGTTCATAAAAATACTCCAATTCGCATGTTTGCAAATCTTCCGATAATTCTCTTGTAAAAAGATAACTCTGTTTCCATGTAATCTCATCTTTTTCTGTGATCCGTACATCTTTCCAGATCCCCCCGGAAAGCATCCGCGGGAAAATATCCCACCCAAACATATAGGCCGCTTTCCGAATATACATGGCATCCATCTGATATTTTTGCGTATCTACATACAATGGATAATCATAGTTTCTTGCCTCTACCGCAATTGGAAGAATATGTACCAGAATTTCATTCGTCCCTTTTTTCCATTCATTTCCGGGAATCAGAAAAACCTGTGGCAGGAACATATTATCGGCTTTTGCCAAGAGTCTGCCATTGAGATAAATTTCTGCAACAGTATCAATTCCTTCAAACTCCAGCAGATACTCTTTCTGATCTTCCGCATGAAACGTAAAGGTTTTTCCATAAAACAGATGATTCCTTTCTCTTCCACGTTCCTGAAGAAGGTTTTCTCCAAAAAACGGATTTTCTATCAGATGCTGCTTTTCCAAATCTAGTTCATAATTGCCAGGAACGGTACCATTCACCACCAGGATTCCCTTTTTCTCAAGGGTTTCCAAATCTTTGATCTCAAGCTTTAATTTTCGGTACTCTTCATCGGTACAAATCCCCAAGCGCCATACACCATTCAGATTCATCAAATAATATTCCCTCCTCCTGCATTTTATAATCTGCTATACAAATCCCGGTTCTTTCTCTTAGAATTTTTTTTAAAAATTCTTTTTCTTTCCTTTATTTTAGTTTGAACTTTATTTTTATTCAATTTATTATTGTTTTTCTTTATTTTTTTGTGCATCTTGTCTGTTCCATATCTCTTCAGAAGGTCATTCTGTCAACCTTTGCTTTCCATTGATAAATATTTAATACATCAGATTTACAAATATTTCAAAAAGAAATACAATGATGCTATCAGGTATTGATTCTTCATAAGGAGGGATCCTATGGCAAAAGAGACAAAAAACAAAGAAAGTCAAATCAGCAACACACTGATCTATCTGATTGCCACCAGTCAGAAAACGATTACGCGCACAGACCTTGCAGAAAAAACGGGATTAAGTAAGATGACAATCAGCAATCATATCAATGATCTGATACAGATGGGAATTATCTCCGAACAGCCCACAAACATAGTTTATGATCATTCTGCAGGAAGAAAAGCCATTCCTTTGCAGATTTCTTCTTCTTCCCCTTGTATTTTAGGCATTCTGATCAAACGAGAATTTTGTCAGTCCATTCTGGCCGACGTATCTGGAAAAATCATCGATATGACCCAGACTCGCTTTTCTCCCCATATGACCAGGGATGAATTTATCCAGATTCCAATTGCTCAGTATGAAAAACTGTTTTCCCGTGCCAGAAGACCTCTGATCGGATGTGGAATTTCCTGTGTCGGCCCCGTAGATAACAAAAGCGGATATATTTTAAATCCTCCTAATTTTTACGGCATTACAAATGTTCCAATTGTTTCCATTCTCAAAAATATAACCCACCTCCCCACATTTCTCATTCATGACGCTGATTCCGGTGCTCTGGTAGAAAAACTTTACGGACGTGGGATTCCCTATGATAACCTGATTTATATCCATATCGCCTACGGGATCGGAGCCGGTTTCATCTTAAATGGCAAACTTTTCAGTGGATTTTCCGGAAGGAGCGGAGAAATCGGCCATACTTCCATAAACTTCCATGGACCTGTTTGCAGTTGTGGAAAGAGAGGCTGCCTGGAATTATATGCCAGCATCCCGCAAATGCAGAAAAAGATCGCAGAGCTGCTTCCTTTTTTCAAAAATTCTCCGTTCCAGAAAATTACAGAACCTTCCTGGAACGATATCCTAAAGCTTTCATTAGATGGAGATCCCATTGCTTCTATCGCTCTGGACGAATTCTGCACTTACCTCAGCTATGCTCTGGCAAATACGTTAAATCTTCTGGACTTTTCAACCATTATCATCGGATATGACTCTCCGGAAAATAGCGACATTCTGGAAAAAATCTTATATGAAAAGTTAAAAAGTTCTCTGAATATGCCAGGTTCCAAGCTGGAAATTTTTCATTCTCGCTTCAATGGGGAGGCTCCGCTTCTTGGGTCCATTGCCGTTGTCGCCAATGAAATTTTTTCACACCAGCTGAAACTACTTCCCTGATCCGTTGCCTTTTTCCCCACGCAAAAAAAGAACAGCTGGCACAACTGTTCTTTTTTTGCTATCGTTTTGAATGTATTACCTGCAGGATGCCAGATACCAGCAGCCCTGTCCTTTTTCCAGATAAGGCTTCTTGCTGTCCTCAATCATCAGATCCTGATCCAGCATAAGCTCACAGCTTACAGTGTCTGGGCATTTTACTTCCAGATAAATCCGTTCACCCTCTCTCTTCCAGTAGACAGATACTTCACCGTCCGGAAGCTGATGGCTGGCTTTTGCATAGGTCAGGCTGCTAATGAAGGTCGGCCGGATCAATACTTTTTTGCTGTTTTCCACATGAATGCCTCCGGGGTATTTCATGTACCACTGAACCACATCACAAAGGAAGTGGTGATTCAGAGAAGCATTTCTATATTTCATGTCTGACATGATCGTTTCCGGCATGGAGGTCTCGCCTGCTTCTACAAAATAGCCATAACTCGGATAAGAAGGTCCGGTGATCATCCGATATGCCAGTTCCGCTTCTCCGTAATCAGAAAGTACATGAAACATTACCCGCAGTCCCAGGAAACCACAGTTCATCTTATCACCATCTCGATGGATGATCTCCATTAAGCGCCGGAATGCCTCCGGTTTTTCTCCCGTATCAAAAATATCATAATAAATCGCCAGCGCCTGAGCTGTCTGACAACTGCTCTTTACCAGCATCCTGTTCAAATCCAGGTACTGGTTCCGGATCGCCTCACGCAGTTCCCGTCCAAACTGTACTGCATAATCACGGTTCAGTGACAGTCCTGTCTTGTCAAACATAACCTCTGCTTCCCGGCACATCAGGTATACCATCACCGTATCCGTAAATCCCAGAGGCGAAACATAATCATCCGCTGCCCGGTCTACAGGAACCCAGTCACCCAGTCCGATGGCAATAATGCCATTTTCATCTCTCTGTCTGGAAACATATTCCAGATAGCTCATCATTGCATGGGCATTTTCTTTTATGGGCTCTGTATCACCGCGATACTTGTAAATGATATAAGGCAGTTCAAACAATACCTTATCCCAGGCAGGTCCATTCCCCCATGCAAAGCCCCAGTCGCCAGTAGGAATGATCCCTGGAATTCTTCCCATGGGATCCTGCGCAAGCCGGATGTTATTCAGCCATTCCTTCCAGCTCTTTTCCGCCCCCATAGTCAGAATCATATGCTCTGCAGATATCTGGGCGTCCCCTGTCCAGCCGTTCTTCTCGCGATGCGGACAATCTGTCGGAAAATAGTAGAAATTCGCCCGGTCACTTACCCTTGCTATATGATAAATCTCATTCGCCAGCTTATCAGAACACTCAAAGGATCCTCTGTTTTCCAGATCGGAACTCATCACCAGATAAGTAAACAAATCCTCCGTTGCCTGTTCTTCTTCAATTCCGGTCACATAAAGATACCGATACCCATGGTATGTAAACATCGGTTCAAAAACTTCTTCCTCTTTGCTGCCTACGATATAGATGTCTCTCTGAGAATAGCCATCCGGATAAAAATAAATATTCTGATAACTTAAAGCCCCGTTTTCCAGCAGTTCTCCACACTGGATATCGATGCGCTGTCCTTTATGCCCTTTGATTTTCAGGCGGAAAATTCCGGCATTGTTCTCTCCAAAATCATAAATGTAACCGCCCTCTTTTTCCAGTCCGCTTTCCGGTGTGGTCTGTCCGCACAGCCCTTCCGGCACATCTCCCCGTGGAGTATAATCTGCCAGAGCGCCCTTCCAGATTTTCACCGGTTTTCTTTCTTCGACCACTGCAATGGGCTCTGCTTCACACAGCTTCGCTTTTCCTCTTGGCCGATCTGCCAGAATGGGTTTATGCCAGTTCTCATCTTCCTGGAAACCTGGCTGATCCCAGCCTTTTTCTTCTTCTCTTTTATCAAAAAAGACTCCTGACCGCAGATCATTGAAAAATATCGGGCCCTTCTTACAGGAAAAATCCATTGCATCAAATTCCTGTTTTTCTCCGTCACTTTCCACTTTCATGGAAAGAGCCAGTTTCGGAGCCGAGTTGAAGACATTGTCCATAAAATCCCAGACACGGGTCTTGGAATTCTGGAAGCCATCTCCCAGCATCACGCCAATGACATTTTCTCCGGCCTTCAGCCAGGGCGTCAGATCATAATGATCATAATAAACAATATGATCCGTATTGGAAATATAAGGAGCCAGATAGCCCTTTGTAATCTTCTCTCCGTTAATAAATAGATCATAAAAGCCCAGTCCGCAGATCAGGATTTCACCGCTCTGCGATCCTTCTTTTAACACAAAGCTCTTCCGGAAAACAGGAGCTTTTACATGCTGTACATAAGAAGAATATTCTCTGCATTCACTGACAAAACGATTTGAAAAATCCATACAAACCTCCTTTTTTCTGTTTCCTGTCATCTCCGCAAATACCTTTCACAGAAAGACATCTATTTTTTTCTCAGCCTTTTACTGATCCGATCATAATACCCTTTTCAAAATATTTCTGAAGGAAAGGATAGATCATCATCATCGGCAAAGTGGAGATCACAATTACTCCATATTTGATCATGTTGGCGGTATCTGCCTGTTTGATCAGAGCCATCATTTCTTCTGCGGAAAAGCTCTGTCCATTTATCATTGCCTGCTTTGCAAAGGTACTCTTTGTCAGAATTTCCCGAAGGAACAGCTGTAATGGGAACTTGCCGCGGTCTTTCAGATAAATCATTTCTACAAAGTAAGAATTCCAGCGTCCGACACCATAGTACAATGCCATAACCACCGTGATGGGTTTTGCCAGCGGGAAAATGATCTTTGTGAAAATCTGGAAATCGTCACAGCCATCGATCACGGCAGCTTCCTGAAGTTCGTAGGGGATCGCTGTCTGGAAGTAGGTACGGCATACGATCAGGTTGTAGGTAGAAACCAGGCCATTGACCAGGATCATCGCGCGGGTATCCAGAAGTCCAAGACTCTTTACATTCAGATAGCCGGGGATCATACCGCCGCTGAAATACATCGGAATCATAAAGAAGATCATTATGATTCCACGTCCCCGCAGGTCTTTTCTGGACAATGCATAGGCACAGGGCATCGTTGCAGCTAGATTCAGAACCGTTCCAAAAAAGGTGTAAAAAATCGTATTCAGATAGCCTGTCCAGATTTCCTTGTACTGGAAAATGTATTTATATCCATCCAGATTCGGCTCTACCGGAAGCAGAAGCATTTTTCCTGCTGCCACCATCTTCGGATCACTGAAGGATGCGCTTACCACAAAGAGTAATGGATAAAGCATCAGAATCATCAAAGCAACCAATATAAAATAAACCACGACATCAAACGTCGTTATTCTGGCTTTTCTTTTTTTCGTTTTTGTCGTTGCTGCCGCCGTTGTTGTCATATTTCCTCACTCCTCCCGTCTTAGAATAAGCCCTGGTCCGTTGTTCTTTTTGCTATAAAGTTTGCAAGGATAAGAATGGTGCTGTTGATTACGGAGTTGAAAAGATCCGCTGCCGCACCAAAGGAGAAATCTGCCTGTTCCAAGCCTACTTTATACACATACGTTGAAATGACTTCGGAACCACTTAAGTTCGTTGTATTCTGAAGCAGATATACTTTTTCATATCCAACGCTTAAGAGGGAGCCACACTGGAGAATCAAGAGAATAATAATCGTAGGAATCAATACAGGTACATTGATGTACCAGATTTTCTGAAAACGGTTGGCACCGTCAATCTCAGCTGCTTCCAGAAGAGACCGGTCTACACCTGACAGAGTTGCAAAATAAATAATGCTTCCCCAGCCCATTTCCTGCCAGACAGCGCTCAGCACATAAATCCATTTAAAATTGGCAGGATCCTGCAGAAAATTGACACTTTCCCCGCCAAGCTTGGTAATGATGATATTAAAGATACCGGAAGTCGGATTCAGAAACAGTGTCAGCATACCACACATAACAACCGTTGAAATAAAATGCGGCGCATACGACACGGTCTGGAACGTTTTCCGGAAATGCCCGTTTGACACTTCATTCAGGAGCAAAGCCAGAATGATCGGGAGAGGGAATCCAAGAATCAGAGACAGAAGACTTAACGTCAGTGTATTTTTCAGAATAATCGGAAACCAGTAAGAGCTGAACAGACGTTTAAAGTTGTCCAATCCGATCCATTCACTTCCCATAATTCCAACGCGCATGTTGTATTTTTTAAATGCAATCAAAATACCATACATTGGCTTGTATGCAAAAAGCAGGAAAAACAAAACTGCCGGCAGACACATGACATAAAGCCGCCAGTTTTTCCAGATACTTTTTTGTTTTTTGTGATTGATTGTTTTCTGCTTAGGCTTCGACATATTTATCCTCCTTCTTATCAGCAATCTCTCCAGTAGACACTTGGGAAAAATGTTCAAACAAGCAGAACGGTCTCCCTTTTACAAATAATGGGGAGGCTGCTGTCACCTCCCCATTGGATCAAACTTTTTCTGTTATTTATTCAGCGGATACTGCCAGATAACGGTCATAAGCAGCCTGCTCGATCTGAATCAGTTCTTCCATACCCATCTGGTTTACGGTTTCTTTATACGCATCCCAGCCCTCATCAATATCAGTCTGGCCGGTAATAAATTCAGCTCTCATCTGTCCAAGATAAGTAGAAACATCATTTTTCAGAGAAACTCTTCTGTTGGTTTCTTCGTTGGTATATGCAACGATCGGATAAGCGTCCTTCGGTGTAATACCATCCTGGCGGTAAGCTTTTGCAACCAGCGCAGCCCAACCAAACTCCGTGAGCACTTCGTCTTTATCCAGGGTTTCAATCGGAACTTCAAACAGAGCTACACGATCCAGATTGGATTCATGCATGTTCAGGCAGTTATTCAGAACGGAACCTTTATAACGATATTCTTCTGCAGATGCATAACCATCCGGGCATCTCCACTTCGGAACCTTCACGCCAAGAGCTTCATTTTCATTCCAATCCCAGCCCTGTCCTTCGTATCCGATAGCACCAGCCATCATGCCTTCTTCACTGAAGAAATAGTCAACAAACTTGGCAATTTCTTCCGGATGTTCGGTGTCAGCACTTGCTACCAGACAGATACCATCTACAACCGGGCTGAGAACGGAAACGCCGTGATCCTGGTTATACTCAGAAGAAAGTCCGGAAACAGCAACCCAGTCTTTATCGGTGCTGATATCAGTAACAGTCAGTACGAACGGAGCAGAACCACAACCGAAAAAGCCATATCTGTCTTCCTGAGCTTTTGCAGTCTCCTGCTCACTGCTGTCATAGGTAAATGCTTCCTGATCGATAATTCCCTCATCCCACAGTTTCTTCATGAACTTCAGGAATTCTTTGTAATTGTCAGAGGTATTTGCAAGATATACCTGGTTGTTTTCGTCTGCCTGAAGGATATAGGTGAAATCACCCCAGCCTGCAGGATAAATTCCAAACGCATCCAGAAGGGTTCTCTCAGCTCCCTGGTAGCCGCCGTAGGTATCCCACAGCATCGGGATCTCATCGGTAGCATCACCATTTCCGTTTGCATCCTGTTCTTTGAAAGCTACCAGAACGTCATACAGCTCGTCCAGAGTAGTCGGAACCTCCAGACCCAGGTTTTCCAGCCAGGTCCGTTTGATAAAGGTTCTCATCAGACGGTCTGTCATATCGCTTCGAATCTGAGTCATGCCATAAATATGGCCATCCTCAGTCGTCAGGAAAGACTCCAGCTCCGGATACTCTTCAAAGGTAGCTACCATGTTCGGCATGATATCACGATACTGATTGAAGTCCAGAAGATATCCCTGAGAACCGTAAGAATTGACATCACTGATCGAAAATCCGGCGTTCAGAATCAGATCCGGCAGTTCATTTCCTGCAAACAGAAGTGTTCTCTGGGTCGGCCAGTCCGTCTCTGTAAAATCACATTCCAGGTTGATTCCCAGGCGATCCTTGTATTCCTGAATACATGCAAGGTTCGTCCAGTCTTCCAGTCCTGACGGTTTGTTTCCTGCTACTGTCAAGGTGACACCCTCTTCAGAAATCTTCTCACTGGCACTCACGCTCACACCCATTCCCATTGTCATTGCGCCGACGAGCAGTAAAGCAATCACTTTCTTGTTACGATTTTTCATAAAAACCCTCCTTTTTATTAATATTTTATTTTTATACGTCAATTCCGTATAAATTCATTGTTATTAGACACTTTTCGACTTTGTGTCGAAATCGTCTATTTTATTTTCTCTATTTTTCGAAATCGAATGTTTATTTGAGCTACTTCAACAGTATAGCTATTTTTTCTTGACATTACAAGTGTTTTTTGATGTGTTTTGTGCATTTCATCGAAATAGATAATGTTTTCCTTTTTCTTTTATGCATTTTTTACATTTGTCTAATCTTTCTCCACATTATATTTATGGCAAAACGCCAAAATCAGAACTTCCATCATCGCTCTACAACAGAAGCCCAATGCTTCCGGAATTCCAGGGGTGTCATGCCTTCCCGTTCCCGGAACAACTGGATGAGATGGCTGGCATGATGAATTCCAACCTGATAAGCAATCTCCTCCACAGAAAGCGTTGTTTCTTTCAGAAGGATTTTCGCCTGATTGACACGGATGCGAATCAGATACTGATGAATGCTTTCTCCAGTGCAGCGGGTGAATTCTCTGGAAAGATGATATTTGCTGATATTCAGGTAAGCAGCAATGGTATCTAATGTGAGCGGTTCTGAAAAATGTGCCTGCAAAAACTCAATACTTCGATTCACATAATCCGGCATCACAAAAATCTGTCTGGAATCTGTCATACTTTGAATCATAAGTTCCGTCACAAGATTCGTAATAAGGCTGGCGGTAAGAATATCCGTATAAACTGTTTTTTTCCTTGCAAGAGATAAAATCCGGCGTAAGGTACTTTCCACAAGAAACGTATCCTGCGGCATCAGAACGGGATGCTCCGCTGAATGAAAATCTTCAAAATAATGCTCCGCGCCCGGGCCATTGAAATGCAGCCACAAAAATTCCCAGGTGTCCGCGTCCGCATTTTCGTAACGATGTGGTTCCCGGCAGTCGATATAAAAACAGCTTCCCTGTTCTATGGCCATCGTCTGTTTTCTCCAGGTAAGCTTTCCTTTACCACGAATTGTATAGACAATCAGAAAAGACGGAAGCCCGGACCTCTCTGTATAGTAGGGCGGCTTGGTCTTAAAAACTCCACACTCCTGCACATACAGATAATGAGCCTGGGTAGACGGGTTGACTGTATTCAGAAAACGGATGGAATCTTCAGACCAGGTATAAGAGGCCTGCTCGTAATAGTCCGTATGGTCATTTCCCAGATGAAAGGTCGGATGATTCTTCATAATTTTCCCCTTTTCTATAACAGCAAGATTTTGATATTTTTCACCAAGATTGCGGTAGGTATTTTCTATTATGCACAGCTATAATGATTTTGTAAAGACAAAGGAGGGCTGTACAATGGAAAAAATCAAGAACACAAAAAAAGCAAAAATCGGTATCTATACCATGGGACTTCAGTGTTACTGGGCACAATTTGACGGACTGTGGGAACGGCTGTTATCCTATGGCAAATTTATTGCATCCAAGGTAGAAGCCATGGGGGCATCCGTTTATTATTATGGTCTGGTTGACTGTGAGGAGGAAGGCCATAAAGCCGGTGAATATTTTGTCTCCAACCATGTGGATCTGATTCTGGCACACAGCGGTACTTATGTAACCAGTGCTTCTGTTCTTCCGGTTCATCAAATCTGTAAGGCAATGACGGTTATCCTGAATCTGCAGCCCGCTGCCCGGATTGACTATGAAAAAACAACAACCGGAGAATGGCTCGCCCACTGTGGCGCCTGTCCGGTTCCGGAGCTGACCAACGCCTTTCACCGGGCCGGCATCCCCTACCGGATTGTCAATGGCCTTCTGGGCCTTCACGAAACACCGGAAATATCTCTCACAAATGAAGAAACTGCCAAACGTCCGGAAGCCATCCAGGCATGGAAAAAAATCGAAGAATGGGTGCGGGCCGCAGAAGTAAAAGCCGCTTTATCCTATGCAAGATTTGGTTTTCTAGGAAATAATTATTCTGGCATGCTGGATCTATACAGTGA
Source organism: Fusicatenibacter faecihominis (assembly GCF_020686945.1). NCBI lineage: Bacteria > Bacillati > Bacillota > Clostridia > Lachnospirales > Lachnospiraceae > Fusicatenibacter > Fusicatenibacter faecihominis. Next base: position 17,514 of record NZ_JAJEPR010000024.1, read on the forward strand.
TTTTACAATGATCTCCGCGCAGGCGGGTGTGCATGTAGAACTTCTGGAAATGTGCGATCTGGATCGGATGCTCCGACAGGTAAGCGACGATGAAGTAAAAGAAAAGCGAAAAGAAATGGCTGACTTCTTCCAGATTGCAGAGAAAGAATCTGCGGATCCCCGCAACCAGCGTCCCACCGAGGAGCAGCTTGACTGGTCCGCCAAAGTAGCGGCTGCCCAGGAGCGCCTGGTAAAGGAATACAACCTGGATGGTCTGGCTTACTACTACCACGGAGCTCCCGGCGGAGATTATGAGAAGCTCCAGTCTGGTTTCATCGTGGGCCATTCCCTTTTAACCGCCAAAGGAATCCCCTGTGCCGGGGAGGGCGATCTGAAAACCTGCCTTGCCATGAAAATATGCGATATTCTTGGCATTGGCGGTTCTTTTTCAGAAATCGTGGTCACAGATTATGAAGACGGCACCATCCTCCTGGGCCATGATGGCCCCTTCCATCTGGCCATTGCAGATGGCAAACCCGTACTCCGGGGTCTGGGTGTCTATCACGGAAAGCAGGGAAGTGGTGTTTCTGTAGAAGCAAAAGTACGAAGAGGCCCCATCACCACGCTGGGCTGCTCACAGACCCGGGACGGAAATCTGAAATTCATCATCACAGAAGCAGAGGCTACGAACGGTCCGATTATGACCATTGGAAATACACAGACTCCTGTAAAATTTCACCAGAGCCCGGATGATTACATGGAAGAATGGTTTGCCGAAGCGCCAACTCATCATTTTGCCATGAGCGTAGGACATAATGGCCGACTTTTTGAAAAAGTTGCCTGTCTCCTGGGAATCCCTGCCGTCGTTCTTGACCGAAACACATAAGAACACTTCCTGCACAGAAAATGAAAAGCCGAGGTGAATCATCATGAATGAAACAAAGAATCTGAAGAAACTGACAGCAGAAGAATTTTGCCAGCCCGGAAGTGCATACCGGGCGGCTCCTCTCTGGTCATGGAATTGTAAAATGACCCGGGAAACTATCGACTATACGCTGGAAGCCATGAAAGATATGGGCATGGGCGGCGCTCACCTGCATTGCAGGACCGGCCTTGATACTCCCTATCTTGGAGAAGAATTCATGGAATTGGTCCGATACAGTCATGAGAAAAGCAACGAACTGGGCCTTCTCACCTGGCTCTATGATGAGGATCGCTGGCCATCCGGATTTGCCGGAGGCCTGATCACAAAAGATCACCGCCATCGTACCCGTTTTCTCCTTTTCTCCCCTGAAAAAATAGAAGGAGAAGATCATTCTCCCAACCATCTTTCTCACTGCGGCCAGGCCCAAAGAAGCGCAGAACGTACTTTTCTTGGAAAATATCAGGTATGCCTGGAAAAGGGATACCTTGCCTCCTACCAGAGAATTCCTGAAGATCAGCCTTGCAAAGACGGCTGTGACGAATGGTTTGCCTACCTGGAAATATCTGGAGAAAGCCCCTGGTTTAATAATCAGGCCTACGCCAATACACTGGATAAAGAAACCGTGGAAGCTTTCCTTGCTTCTACCCATGAAAAATATGCAGAAGTCCTTGGAGAATCTTTTGGAAAAACGGTTCCCGCCATTTTTACCGATGAGCCGGAATTCCCCTACAAGATTCCTCTGAATTTTGCAACAGAAAGACGGGAGGTGGCCATTCCTTATACGGATGATTTTGAAGATACATTTCAGGCATGTTATGGTCACAGTATCCTGGATCACCTGCCGGAGCTGTTCTGGGAACTTCCAGATGGCGCTGTTTCCCGTTTTCGTTATGAATACCACGATCATGTGACCGAACGGTTTGCCGCGGCCTATGCCGATACCGTCGGCGCCTGGTGCCGGAAGCACGGAATTGCCATGACCGGACATATGATGGAAGAGCCGACTCTGCAGCGGCAGACCGCCGCTATGGGCGAAGTCATGCGTTCTTATCGTGCCTTCGATATTCCAGGCATTGATATGCTCTGCGACCAGAGAGAGCTTTCCACTGCCAAACAGGCAGAAAGCGCTGCTCATCAATATGGCAGAATCGGCGTCATGAGTGAGCTTTATGGCGTTACAGACTGGGATTTTGATTTTCGGGGACATAAGCTCCAGGGAGACTGGCAGACTGCCCTGGGTGTTACCGTGCGGGTACCGCATCTGACCTGGACCACTATGGCAGGGGAAGCCAAACGTGATTTTCCGGCTTCCATTGGGTATCAATCTCCCTGGTACAAGGAATATCCGCTCATTGAAAACTATTTTGCCCGGTTAAACAAAGCGCTTCGAAGAGATACGCCGCATGTCCGTCTGGGTGTGATTCATCCCATCGAATCCTACTGGCTCTACTGGGGACCGAAAAATCAGACTTCCGGTATTCGTGAAGAGATGGACGAAAACTTTGACAAACTGATCAAATGGCTTCTGTTTGGTACGGTGGACTTTGATTTTATCTCCGAAGCTCTTCTTCCTGATCTGAACAAAGGCACACAGGATGGCCGGACTCTGACTGTGGGCTGCATGCATTATGATCAGATTCTTGTTCCAAACTGCAAGACCCTTCGCAGTACAACGCTGGAAATTTTGGAGAAATTTCAGGAAGCCGGAGGAACCCTTCTTTTTGCCGGTGAAATTCCTTCCCTCGAAGATGCCATTCCCTCCGAACGAGGCCGAAAACTGGCTGAAAAATGTACCCGGATTCCCTTTGGAAAAATGCCGCTTCTTAAGGCGCTTTCTCCCATTCGTGATGTGGAAATTCTGGAGGCTGACGGAACAGCCAGTCAGAATCTCATCTACCAAATGCGGGAAGAAGGAGAAAACCGCTGGCTTTTCCTCTCTCATGTATACCGCACTTATGAAAAAAATCACCAGACTGCCAATGAAGATCTTTCCTTTGCTGAACAAATCCAGCTGACCCTCACCGGAATCTGGACGCCCACACAGTACGACGCAATGACTGGAGAAATCAGGCCAATTCCGGTATCCTATACCGGTGATGGAAAGACCGTGATCCAGGATACCCTCTACGATCAGGACAGCCGTCTTTTCTTCCTGGAAGCCGGCGCCAAACCGCTTGCACATACCTTTCCCTCATCAAAGCCGGTTGGTTCTTCCAGACTGTTGCCCATTTCTCCTGTCAATCCGGTCATTTTTCATGAGCCGAATGTATGCATTCTGGATCTGGCTGAATACCGCTTTGATGAAGAGCCCTGGATGGAGGAAGATGAAATTCTCCGGATTGATAATCTCTTCCGCCGGAAACTGGGGTATCCGCTTCGGACACAGGCTCTGGCCCAGCCCTGGACTACCCCGCATAATTCCAGCTATGAGCATATGCTCTCCCTTCGTTTTTCCATAGATTCGGAAACCGAACTGAAGCATGCACTTTTAGCTCTGGAAAATGACGAAAAAACAACCATTCTCCTGGATGGAAAAGAAATCAAAAACGAGAAAACCGGATGGTACACCGACCGCTCGATTCAGACGGTTGCCCTTCCGCTTCTTACGAAGGGATCGCATACCCTGGAATTCCACATTCCCTATCACGCCAGAGAAAACATCGAACCCTTCTATTTGCTGGGAGATTTCACAGTTGCTCTTTCCGGAAGACATCTGACGCTTCTCCCGCCAAAGAAAGAACTTGCTTTTTCTGACATTACCAGACAGGGGTATCCCTTCTACGGAGGAACATTCACCTACCGGATTCCTTTTGTGAGTACCGGCGGAGAAGTCTTTTTGTCTGCTTCTCTGTTTCGTTCTCCCGTCCTTCGTGCCTCCGTTGACGGAATTTCCAAAGGGCTTCTTGCTTTTTCGCCTTACGAAATTTCTTTGGGCGAACTTACATCAGGAGAGCATTTGCTGGAACTGACAGTATTTGGCAACCGAATCAATACCTTTGGCACACTTCATAACTGTAACTTCAGCGACAACTGGTGCGGACCGGACAACTGGCGGACCACCGGCGAGGAATGGTCTTATGAATACCAGATTAACCCCTTTGGTCTCTTAAAAGCCCCGATACTCCGGATAAAAGACAGATAAAAAAAACCCGCACATTTTTCGTATGTGCGGGGTTTTTTATGGAATGTTTTCTTTTCAATGTCCTGCTTACTCAGCTGCAGTCTCAGTTTCTGCTGCGGTCTCGGTCTCTGCCTCAGAACCGGTCTCAGTCTCGCTCTCAGCCTCAGCGTCGCTGTCATCGTAGGGGATAACAGCTCCGTCGTAGGTCTCGTTGATGTAATTTCTGATCTCATCGGATTTCAGAACGTCTACCAGAGCCTGAACGCCCGGGTTCTCTTCATTGCCTTCTTTTACGGCGATGATGTTTACATAGGTCTTGGCTGCCTCAGAATCAGATTTCTCATAAGCCAGAGCATCTTTTGCTACGGAGAAGCCTGCTGCCAGAGCGTAGTTTCCGTTCAGTACCACATAAGCGGTCTCATCAACCACACGGGCTACCTGTGCTGCCTCCAACTCTACGATGTCCAGGTTGTACGGATTCTCTTCAATATCGGTTACGGTAGCGGTAAGACCTGCACCGTCTTTCAGTTTGATGAGACCGTTATCCTGAAGAAGCAGAAGGGCTCTTGCCTCATTGGTGGTATCATTCGGAACTGCAACGGAATCGCCGTCAGCGATATCGTCCAGGCTGGATTTTGTTCCCGGGTAGATTCCAAAGGGCTCATAGTGGATGCCGCCTACACTTACCAGATGGCTGCCTTTCTCCTCGTTGTACTGCTCCAGATAAGGAAGATGCTGGAAGTAGTTAGCGTCCATATCACCGCTCTCTACTACCTCATTGGGCATGATATAATCATCAAATACGGTTACCTGAAGATCATAACCTTCCTCTGCCAGGATCGGTTTTGCCTGCTCCAGGATCTCTGCATGCGGGGTTGCAGATGCTGCTACTTTGATCGGAGTGAGTTCACCTGTGGTCTCTGTCTCAGTCTCTGCTGCCTTTGTGGAAAGACCGGTACCGCCAAGGATAATGCCTGCGGTCAGAACACCGCTTAATGCTGCTGCAAGTAATTTTTTCATAATAGTTTCCTCCTCTATATTATCTTTTTTATAACTATCTTCTCTTGTCCAGTCGGTTGGCCAGAGTGGTTCCGACCATCTGGAAAATCTGTACCAGAATGACCAGAAGTACAACGGTAACGATCATGATATCTGCCTGATACCTGTGATAGCCATATCGGATCGCGATATCTCCCAGTCCGCCTCCGCCGATGGTTCCTGCCATGGCTGAGTAGCCCAGGATGGTTCCTACTGCAATCGTTGCTCCGTTGATCAGGGAAGTTCTCGCTTCCACAAGAAGCACCTTCACAATGATTCTTAAGTTGCTGGCTCCCATGGAACGGGCTGCCTCGATGACACCCTCATCGACTTCCTTTAAGGAAGATTCCACCATTCTGGCGATGAAGGGGCCGGCGGCGATAACCAGCGGCACTACCGTAGCTGTAGAACCGTAGCTTTTTCCCACAATCATACGGGTGAAGGGGATCAGTAAGATCAGTAAAATTAAAAACGGAATGCTTCGTACGATGTTGGCGATGACGTCCAGAATGCGGTAGAGCACCCGGTTCGGTTTCAGGCCATCCTTATCGGATACGGCCAGAAGCACGCCCATGGGAAGTCCGATGACGTAACCCATTAACGTGGACAAAAGCGTCATGTACAACGTTTCCTGGATTCCTTTCAGAATCATATCGACTACTTCTTTAGTCCACACTGTCCGTCACCTCCCCGATGGCAAGTCCCCGTTCCTTCAGGTACTGCTTCATGGCTTTCGCCTTTTCGCTGTCCCCCGGGAATTCAAGGATCATTTCGCCCTTTGCAACGCCGCCCACGTTTTTCGTGTCAGCTTTTAAAATATTTACCGGTTCATGGAATTTCAGGATCATGTTTGCGATCACCGGCTCAAATGCCGAGTTCTCTGAAAATACGATCCGGACTCTGTCTCCGCTCTGGATCACAGGTTTCAGGTCTGTCTGCTGACTTCCGTCTGTGAGGATCAGCTCTTTGGCTACCTGAGACTTCGGATTGTTGAAGATCTCTTCCACGGAGCCCTTTTCCACCACTTCGCCGTCTTTCAAGATGGCAACCTTCGTGCAGATCTCCCGGACCACTGCCATCTGATGTGTGATGATGACAATCGTGATATGAAGGTTCCGGTTGATCTCCTCCAGAAGCTTCAGAATAGAAGAAGTTGTCTGGGGGTCCAGAGCGCTGGTGGCCTCGTCACAGAGCAGAATCTTCGGATCAGATGCCAGGGCTCTCGCGATGGCTACCCTCTGTTTCTGTCCTCCGGAGAGCTGGGCCGGATAGGCTTTTGCCTTATCCTCAAGGCCTACGATTTTCAAAAGCTCCAGGGCCCGTTTCCGGGCCTCGCCTTTTCGTTTGCCCTGAATATATAAAGGAAAACAAACGTTTTCCAGAACGGACTTCTGCATCAGCAGATTAAAATGCTGAAAGATCATTCCGATCTTTTCTCTCTCCTTTCGGAGTTCTTTCTCCGACAGGTCGCTTAACGCTTTTCCCCGGATGGAAACCGTACCCTCTGTGGGCACCTCCAGGAAGTTCATACAACGGACCAGGGTGCTTTTTCCTGCTCCGGACATTCCGATGATTCCGAAAATGTCGCCCGACTCGATCGCCAGATTTACATTTTTCAGAGCCTGCACCGAGCCGTCTTTCGAAACATAGGACTTTGAAACGTTCTCGATTAAAATCTCTGCCATTTCTTTTCTTTCCTTTCTTCGATGGAATTTACTATAACACCTTTGGAAAAAATGTGTTAATCCGAAAAAATTACAGCCAGCTATAGTTTATCACTATAGCTGGCTGTCTGTAAATAGTCAAATCATACCATAATTGCGTGAACTGCATAGCAGCGGAGCAATTCGCAGATATATTATTTCATAACCTTGGCAACAACCCGGAGCAGGTTGGTGACGCAGAACTGTACGTCGCCCAGAGTCAGACGGTAGCCGTCCAGCTCTTTGCCGGTCTTCACAGCCTCGACGATATCGTCCACATTCTTCCGGCAGCCCGGCATCTGCAGGTCGTTTCCTGCATAAACGCAGCCGGTGGAAGCAGAAATCGGATAGATGTGGCCGGTTCCGGAGATTGCGGGCACATCCTGGGAGGTAAACCAGTCGGTCATCACAACGCCCTCAAAGCCCCACTCGTCACGGGCTGCCGCCTGGATGAGGTCATGGCTGTTTGCGGTGTGCAGGCCATTGATCAGGTTGTAGGAGGTCATGATGGAAAGCGGCTGGGCCTCTTTGACAGCAATCTCAAAGCCTTTCAGGTAGATCTCACGGAGCGCTCTCTCACTCATATGGTTGTTGGAGAACATCCGGTTGTCTTCCAGGTTGTTGGCCGCGAAATGCTTGATCGTGGTGCCGCCCTTGCCGTCTTTCTGTACGCCGAGGGTCATGGCTGCAGCGCATTTTCCGGCAATCAGCGGATCCTCAGAATAATACTCAAAGTTTCTTCCACAGAGAGGATTCCGGTGAATGTTCAGTGCCGGCGCCAGCCAGAGGTCCACATGGAACTCCTGCATTTCTTTTCCTACCATGTACCCGATCTCCTCGATGAGCTCCGGATTCCAGGTCTGAGCCAGCTCGGTTCCGATGGGGATGGCGGTGCAATACTGATAATGGTCCACAGCGTCTGCCGGGATCTTGCTCTCGTCGAAAGCGGCAACGATATCTCCCATTCCTTCTCCGCCAGGAAGGAGTTCTCCCTCTTTGGTGGTCTTGAAATGGGGCTGGAGACGAAGGCCTGCAGGGCCGTCTGCCAGGATCAGGTTTTTCACGCCGCGGCTCTCCCAGATGATGGAGGAAGTATCTCCTGCAGCTCCCGGTACGGTAGCAGAGGCATTTCCGATCACATTGTCTTTTCCCTCCGGATCGCCGCCCATACTGGTGCGAAGAGTTCCGACACAGAGATCTGCCAGCTCTTCCACGGTAAGCTGTGCAGCCAGCTCTTCCACAGTTGCTTTTCCGTCAATGACATCCTGGATCGTCAGCTTTTCTGTCTTATCTGTAGTCAGGATGGGGCGTGCTTCCTGATAAACCACGGTGCGGGTCTCAACAGCGTCAGCAGGAACAAGGATACGCTCTGCGTTCTTTATTTCCTCCGCTTCTGTTTCATAGGTATAGGCTTTCCGGCCTTTTCCGGAGATCTCGTTCAGCTCTTTGTCCCCGTTAAAGAGATTCTTCAGCTGCTCGGTCCGCTTCTCTTCCTCCACCGTCAGAACTGCTGCAACATGCGTATTTCTGGAGCTGTTGCCCACACGGATGAGATACTCGCCGGGCTCCAGGATCCAGGCGGCTTTCTCTTCGGAATAAGAGGCCATATCTTTCAGTGCGAAGGTAAGCTCTGCTGTCTCGCTTTCACCCGGAGCAAGAAGAGCAGTCTTTTTGTATGCCTTCAGCTCCTGATACGGTTTCTCCAGAGCCCCCTCCGGAGCGGAAACATATACCTGGACAACTTCTTTTCCGGCATACGCTTTTCCGGTGTTGGTGACCCTGGCAGTTACTTTTACGCCGGAACCTTCGACAACAGCTTTCACGTTTTCGATGGCAAAATCCGTGTAGCCTTTTCCGTAACCGAAGCAGTAATGCGGCTCGATGCCAAAGGTGTCAAAATAACGATAACCCACATAGATGCCGTCGGTATAGTATTCATCATCAATATTTCCGTTGTTGTGGCTGAAGCCCTCGGAGGACGGATAGTCGGCATATGCTTTGGCCCAGGTATCCGTCAGTTTTCCGGATGGAACCTGTTTGCCCGTAAGCACATCTGCCACACTTAAGCCCCCGGAATTGCCCAGCTGACCGGTGAGCAGAACCGCATTGATACCTGCTGTTTCTTTGAGGACCGTGGCATCAATGATTCCGCCGATGTTCAGAAGTACGATGGTTTTCTCATAATGAGCGCCCAGAAATTCCAGAGCTTTTACTTCTCCGTCATTGAGCAGATAATCCCCTTTTTTATTCCAGCGGTCCGCGCCTTCTCCGGAGTTTCTGGCGATCACCAGAACAGCCGTATCGGTGTCGGAGGCTTTCACATCCTCCTCCGTGATGGCCTGAAGATCCGGTTCTTTGAAGGGAAGCTCAAACTCGATGATGAACGGCGGCTGCTGTCTTTCCTCTGCCAGGCGGTTTACTTCTGCCTGATGGGCTGCTTTTGTCTCTTTGAGGAGCTCATCATAGGCCGTCAGCCAGCGGTCTGTCGTAATGGTAAAACCGGCATCCTTCAGTCCCTGCTCAATGTTGATGACTTCACGGGAGTTGACATCACCGGAACCGGTACCGCCCTTGATGGTATGTCTTGCTCCTGCTCCGTAAAGAGCGATCTTTCCGGTATTTTTTAAAGGCAGAGCGCCGTCATTTTCCAGAAGTACCATGCACTCGCCGGCTCCTTTTCTCACCAGCTGCATGTTTTTTTCTTCACGCTCCGTTTTTTCCGGAGTCAGCGTTCCATAAAACTGTGTCATTTTAAAAAATCCTCCTTTATCTCTGTCAGTGCTGGATATTTTCTGAATCCATCCACGTCATTTTTCCATATTTTTCTACCAGCGGAACCAGCTCATGGTCCACGTTATGACGGATCTCACAATCGACATCCAGGATCATCACCGGTTCATCTCCTTCTGTGCAGGCCGGCCAGTCAACGCCTTCGATCACCGGCTTTCCTGTCTTTGCAAAGCTTATCCAGGCTCCAGAAATCGCTTCTTCCAGTTTATCGGTTTCCCCTTCTTTATTAAAGAGAGGTGCCAGCTCCGTATTATGGAAAACAAAAGGAATCTCCGAACAATGCCATGCGATCTTACCGTCCAGAAGCGGGAACTCATACGTCAGCTGATAGGAATAAGTGACACTTTCCGGTGTTCTGCAACGTTCTTTGATAAATTCTATGGTAGGCAGGCGGAAAATGGTATCCACAGACAGGAGATCAACCGGAGATTTTCCCGGATACGCTTTTTCGTAAAGAGCCAGCAGTTCTTCCGTATGTTCTCCATACTTTTTCTCCAGCATCTGCATGGCCTCTTCTCTTGGAATGCTGTGTTTTCCCGGAATAGCCGGACCGAAATCAAACTCGCCCAGTGCTGTTCCGATCAAAAGAGGGATCGTCTTCGCATGCTCCGTAAAGCCATGCTGCACCGGATCACCCAGATACTCTTTTCCGACATGAGGCATATTTCCTATATAACCGCCTGCTGCCGCAACAGCCGGAGAGGTCTTAAGATAAGCTTCTGCAAGCTTTGCATAGGGAATCGTCTCCAGTTCTTCCACCTGGTCTTCCGAAAGACCAAGTTCTTTCAGCATAGCTGTCACAATCTCTCTGCCATCCTGTTCTTCCGCATCCCGCTGAAGCCAGTACACGCCGCTCTCAATGATCCCTTTATGGAAAAGACCGTCTGCCTCAGGCATCTGCATGAGCGTCCAGACCTTTGCCCCGCCGCCGGACTGACCGAAAATAGTCACATTGTCCGGATCTCCGCCAAAGCCGCGAATATTGTCATGTACCCATTGAAGCGCCGCAATGATATCCAGATTTCCTGCATTGGCAGAGGCTTTATACTTTTCTCCAAAGGGGGAGAGGTCCAGATAACCAAGCACGTTCAGCCGGTGGTTCAGAGACACCACGACCACATCTCCGTATTTTGCCATATTGGCGCCTTCATATGTGATATGTTCAATGGAAGAACCGGCAGAAAAACCGCCTCCGTGGAGCCAGACCATGACCGGACGTTTTGCCTCCGGGTCGATAGAAGGCGTCCAGATATTCAGTGACTGGCAGTTTTCATCCATAGGCCAGTACATATGGGGAACAAGGAGTTCGCTGTTAGGCCGGTCCTGCGTCATCAGCGGGCAGACCATTCCATAGGAATTGGCGTCCTTGATTCCCTCCCAGGGCTGTACCTTTTCCGGACGCATAAAACGCTTCGCATCCGCGTATTTGACTCCTTTAAAAATGACACTTCCATCCCATTCGTATCCACGAAGCTTGCCTGCTTCCGTCTGAACAACAGGATAGTCCTCTCTGCAAACAAATTTTTTCATGATGTCAAACCTCCTGATTAAGCTTTTCTTTGATCATGCTGCTTAGAAAATAACGTTTCTGTTACAGAATCCACCTGTAAAAAACTGCCGCCTCGATGATCTGATTATATCGCGGCGGCAGAAAAATGCCTATCACAAATATGTGGTTTTCTGTTACTTTTATTACTTTTTTAGAAGAGCAGAAATTATTTTTCTTCCGGATGTGCCTCCAGATATTTTTCCGGAAGTTCGTATACTGTACGAAGCACTCCTCCTTTTTCTCTCTTCCAGCTAACTCTCACCGTTCCCCATTTTGTGATCACACTGCCTTCCGCATGTTCCAGATAACCCGGAACCGGCGTAATTTTAATTTTTTCAAAACCAGGTGCTCCGGGCCTTACTCCCAGAATAACAGCAGGCAGCTCATAGAGTGCCAGCGCCCCCCAGGCATGACAGTCACTCCGCTCATTTACACCATCCTCCACGCAGGTTGTCAGATGATTGCGGAGCATATTTCTCCAGAGATCCCACTGACGCTCTGTTTTCTCATAAATACCGGCTTTTTCCAGAGCACGGAACAGATAATACCCCATGGCTACGGAACACTGGGCGTAGGTTTCGCTGTCTGAAAGCGTTCTTTCCAGATAGATACGGCCATTCTCCACAGTCACGGTATCTGTCAGAAGTGCAAATACCTGGCAATGCTGGCTGTATTCCTTTACACCCGGTCCGTCCAGATACATCCCTTCTTCATCCGTACAGAAGGTATTGACCGCTTTTTTCAGACTTTCCGCTCTTTCCCTGTATTCCTCTGCAACCTGCTTCCGACCCAGATATTCCATGACATCCGCTGCACGGAGAAGTCCCAGACGGTATAACAGGCTTTCCATGGTAATCGGCCCATACAGACCTGCATGCGGCATCCCGCTGGTCTGATCCCACTGTTTCGTCCAGTCAATAAAAGACCAGTAACGATCCCTTCCGTTCAGGCCTCCGACCTTTCCGACCAGTCCCCGCTCATCCAGGTTTCTCCGGAAATATTCCAATATTCCATCTACCGTTCCCATATGTATCCGGAGAAACTCTCTATCCCCGAAATACATCATGTGATCATGAAGCATCAGAATGTAATAAACAGCAAAGCCGGGAATTACATTCGGTCCATAGCAGGGATAAGAACAGTTCAGCATTCCGTCATATCGAGCCGACCGTCTAAAATCATCCATGCATTTCCTTGCCAGCCGGTCATCTCCGGAAACCATATAAGTATAAAGAATCTGACTTCTGGAATCCATGGCATACTGAAGCTGTTCATAGAATGGACAGTCTTCATAGGTTTCATGCATGCAGCGTTTCAGAGTTCTCAGGCTGATATCCCAGATTGGAGCCAGGCTTTCATCGGAAGTTGTCACCTCTGTCTTTACCTCCAGCGGATAACCGGTTTCCAGATAATCAAAGCCTGTTATTTTCAACGGCTCTTTTCCTGTCTGGATTTCCAGCCCGATAAAACGGTACGTACGGAACCAGAACGGTTCATAAGTTTCCTCCTGCCATTCCCGTCCGTATCCTGCCACATGATAGGTATCTGTAAAACCATGAAGGTAACCGTTTTTCCAGTCGCACCGGTCTCCTTTTTTCGGCAGGTGAGCAAAACTTCCGCCAGTATTTTCCTTCTGAACATAGCCTTCTGCGGTCAGGATTTTAACAAGGGCTTCTGCTCCATCTTCCATCCGGAGTGACAGATAACCGGTCATCAGTTCTCCGGCATCGATCTCCACAGTCACATGGCTGTCTGCCGGGATTTCCATGGTTCCTTTTCCCGCCAAAAGCGCATCCCAGTTTTTCTGCTCCGGAGAATCCGCATATTTCCCCGTAAGTCCAAGAAATCTTCTCGGTTCTTTTCTCATATAAGGAATTGTACGGTCAGTCAGGTTTCCCGGGCTTACGGCCTGACTAATTTGAAAAATATTGTACAAAACCGGTCTCTCCCAGTCAGAAGCATCAAAATCGGAGTTTTTCCATCCGCAGGCCTTTTTCTGTCCTTTTCGTTCCTCCAGGATGTGAAGAGGGGCAAAGAAGGGTGACTCCGAAACAATCTGGAAATCCTCTTCCTCATAGCAGCTCCAGTCCTCTCCGGCACTGAGTCCGTAAACCTCCTCCTTTTCCTTTACATAAAGCCCTGGTGTCTCCGTCCGGAAAATGCTGTGGCTTCCATTATGATAAGCCAGCGGATAACGCAGAACCTCCACTGCCAGAACATTTTCCCCAACCTGAAGATACGGAGCAAGCTCCACTTCATCCAGGTACCAGATCTGCCGGTCTCCTTTGCTTGGACCCAGTTCTGCCAATTTTCCATTGACATAAAGTTTATAACGGGAATCTGCAGAAATCTGGAGCTTCAGACTCTCGGGAATTTTTTCAAGCAAAATTTTTTTTCTGAAGTAAACCAGATAGCAGACCGAATGATCCGCTTTTTCCCAGTCTGGTATCCACATCCAACTTGTGTTTGGTAAGTCTATCATCCTTTTTCTCCTCTTCTTATCCCTTTACCGCTCCTACAGCAATTCCTTTGACAAAGTATTTCTGAAAGAACGGATAGAGAACCATAATTGGCAGAATTCCTACTACGGAAATTGCCATACGAATACTTACAGAAGGCATCTGCGTCGTAGCTGCAACGCCTGCATTTGTCATGGTACTGGAATTTAAGAACTGTACATCCTGCAGGATCCGGTTCAGCAGGTTCTGCAGACTGTAAAGCTTCGCATCTGTCACATAATAAAGCCCGTTGGTCCAGTCATTCCAGTAACCGATTCCCACAAAAAGCCCGACTGTCGCCATAATCGGCAGGGACAGCGGAAGGATCATCTTGAAAAAAATCTTAAACTCCCCTGCTCCATCCATTTTTGCCGCCTCAATAAGCTCTGCAGGAATATTCTGGGCGAAATAGTTTTTCATCAGGATCACATTAAAACCATTCATCAGAAGTCCCGGAAGAATCAGCGCAGTGATCGTATTTTTCAGATGGAAAATACGGGTCCACATAATGTACGACGGAACGATACCTCCATTAAACAGCATTGTAAAAAATACAAGAAAGGAAAAGATATTTCTTGCTTTAAAGTCTTTTCTTGAGAGCGGATAAGCCAGAAGCGGTGTAATAAAAAGGCTGGCTGCCGTACCGACTACTGTGATAAATACGGTGATCCCGTAAGCCCGGAAGATCTCTGAAGCTTTATAAAAAAGATATTTGTAAGCATCAAGACTGAAGGTCTTTGGCATGAGAGAATAGCCCTCCAGGATCAGCTCCTGCTCCCCGGTGACAGAACCGGCCACAAGCACCCAGAGCGGCAGGATCGCTGCCAGCGCCATAAATATCAAAATGATATGAATAATCACCTGAAATCTTTTTTCACTTTTTCCCAGTATGTTTGTCATGATCCTACCTCCTAGAACATTGCGTCATCCGGACTTACTTTCCGCACGATCATATTGGCGGTAAGCACCAGGATAAAGCCGACGATGGACTGATAGAAGCCTGCAGCAGAAGCCATACCCACATCGTTCTGCTGCATCAGGGCCCGGTATACATAGGTATCGATCGTCTGCGTGGTGGAATAAAGTGCTCCGGAATTCATGGGAATCTGATAAAACAGGCCAAAATCGGAATAAAACATCCTTCCCACACTCATAATGATCAACATGATCATCGTAGATTTTAAAAGCGGCAGGGTAATGAAACGGATCTGCTGCCATTTGGTCGCCCCGTCTACCATGGCTGCTTCATAAAGAGAGCGGTCAATACCGATGATGCTGGACATATAAATGATGGAGGAATAGCCGATCCCCTTCCAGACATTCACAAAAAGCAGGATATACGGCCATTTTCCCGCATCATTATACCAGTCGATCTTGGCAAAGCCCAGGCTGGAAAGTATACCGTTAAGAAGACCGGTTTCTCTGCTCAGAAAAGCATAACCGATATAGGCACAAATAACCCAGGAAAGCAGATAGGGGAGCAGAAGAACTGTCTGGAAAAATTTTGTTTCCGCCCTGTGCCGAAGCTCACTGAGCATAATGCCTGTTGCAACTCCCGTAACCGTACCGACAATAATAAATATTAAATTGTAAAGAATGGTATTTCTCGTGATCTGGAAAGCCGCATTTGTCTTGAAAAGATAGGTAAAATTTTTAAAACCTACCCAGGGGCTTCCAAAAATTCCCTTCGTATAATCGATCTGTTTAAATGCAATGAAAAGACCGGAGATAGGGCCATAGTTATTCACCAGAAGATACAGAAGCCCAGGAGCCATCATCACATAAAAAGGCCACTGTTTTCTCAGACCATGTTTTTTCTTTTTCGCCGTCATGCTTTTCCGCCTTTCTCAAAAAAGAGTCAAAAAGAGCCGCCGCAGTTATTTACGACGGCTCTTCTTCATTTTTTATTTACTGCTGATTTTCTGCTTTCCAGGCATCCAGCTGTTTCTGCTTCTCTTCGATGACCGTCTGCATGCCTGCATCATCCAGTGCTTCCAGGAATGCATCCATCTCTGTATCCGGATTCAGAGAACCACAGCTTAAGCCGGGCAGATACTGATTGATCACATTAGTGATGGCTGCAACCTCAGAAGAGACTGCCGTACTGTCAAAGGAAAATCCCATAACCGGTGAAAACTCGGAATTCTTGTTGTTTTCCTCCAGACGACTGTAGATAGTCGTATCTCTTCCTTTTCCCCAGATATAGGAGAGGAACTGATTACCAAAGAACCAGTCCATGTTCAGACCGTAGGTCGTAGTGTTGGCATCCACACCCTCCGGGAAATCGATGGTACCGTCATCCTGTTTTTCATAATGAACGCCCTCAATACCCCAGTCCAGAAGATTTACCACATCCGGGTTCGTATACATTTCATTCAGGAACTTCATGGCTGCTTCCGGATGTTCACTGGTGGGAGAAATGGCAAAACCAATAGAGTTTACATCCGTTGTCTTGATATATGGTTTCAAAATCTTGATACATTCAACTTCCACACCAGTACCGGTTGTGATCTGCTCTGCCTGTCCCTCTTCTCCTTTGATAAAGAAACCTGCTGTCCGGTTGTTCTGCATATAAGTCAGATGAGTCTCCTGAGTTGTGGTGGCATCCTCCAGGACATAACCGGCCTGATTCCACTCATACGCATATTCACAGAGCTTTTTAAACTCATCTGTAGCATACATATTAACTACGGCACTATCATCTTCTGGCATCAGAACACCATTATTATCATCCAGATTATCAGAGAACGGAATAGCATTTGTATATAAAATCAGATTCGGATTTGTTGTAAACGGAACCAGGCAGGCATAATCTGGATGAGTTTCCTTGATCTTTTCAAACATCTCTGTCAAAAGATCCAGATTTGCACAATATTCGTCAAAATTCTCTGCCTGTTTCAACTGATCCACCGGAAGATCCAGCTCATCGATAAAGTCTTTCCGGAGAACAATGGAAATTGCAGAAGCTTTTCCATTATTGTTAGGAAGCGCATAGACAGAACCCTGATTGGTGCAGGCCTTCAGAAATTCCTCACCAAGAACCTCTTTGATTCCTGAGCCATATTCATCCAGATAATCATCCAGCTTCAGAAACTGGTTTTTGGCAAGCATACCGCTGTAGCTTCCCAAATATCCGAAAGCATCCAGCTGCTCTCCACCGGACATCATCAGACCGATCTGATTCGTATAATTGGCAAGGTTAATGCCTTCGATCTTTACATGAACCCCAATTTTCTCCTCTGTGATCTTGTTCAGTTCTGTCTCGATCTGGGTCATATCCACAGTTTTTGTCAGTGGTGTGGCAAACACGATTTCTTCCAGGTCATCTGCAGAAGCGGTGATACCGGTTACTGGCAGTGAAGTCAGTGCCATTGCAGCTGCTCCGGTCAGTGCCAGAATTTTTTTCATTTTCATACTGTTTTTCTCCCTTCGTTTTGTATGCGGTTATGTTTGATGACTCCATTATAGATTGCCTTAGCCGTTTTTTCTCACAAAAATCTGTTTTTCTTTTGCCGGAAAAACGAAAAAGCAGCGGTTCTGTCTTCCACTGCTTTTTCATTTTTGTCCATTTTGCCGTTTTTCTTATCACTTTTCTGTCCTTTTACCGGAATTCTGTTCTCCCTTCCTTTTCCGGTAATCGCTGGGAAGATATCCGGTAACTCTGCGAAAAATTTCAGAAAAATAGGAAAAGTTATTATAGCCAAGCTTCACTGCAATGTCTCCGATATTATCTTTTCCTTCTGCCACCAGCTCTCTGGCCCGTTCAATCTTCCTCAGCATGATATATTCGCTTAAGGACTGCCCTGTCTCTTTCTTGAAAATCCTGGAAATATAATCAGTAGAAAAATAAAGCTGTTCTGCGATCATTTCCCGGCTGATCCGGTTTTCCAGGTTCTCTTCCACAAATTTCCGTATCCTGGTTACCGTATCATTTTCCTCTCCCCGGGTTCTGCTCTCTTCCTTCATCCGATCAGCAGCGGCAGAAATCCATTTCCGGCAATGCTCTACTGACTGATAAGCCTTTCTGGCTTCTTCCATCAGTTCATCGTTCCAGAAAACCTCCGGATCCAGATTTTTTCCCTTCAACAGCTGATACAGCTCATACCGCACTTCTTCCAGTTCCAGAAAAAATACTTTTTTTCTGATTCTGCTTCCATCCGGCCAAACTTTTTCAGAAAGCACTTCTGCCTCTTCCCATTTTTCTCTTCGAAATACACTCAGGAATTCCTGAAAAACCTTTTTCTGAGCCTGTTCTTCCTGAATCTCTCCCCCGTTTTCCACAATTCCCTGAAGAACTGCCACATTATCTTTGTCCTGTCTCAGCAATTCTCTATAAGTATCCTGAAGTTCCTCCGCAAAGCAGGGAACGCCAATGTATGCAGCCATACCGGTTCCTGCAAGATTTTTACAGATGTGGATAAAATTTTCCAGATTTTCCTGAGATTCTTCCTCTCCCGGCAGGATCACCCACATAATCCTGTCTGACCAGCCAAGTTTTAATGACTCCGTCGGAAACAGTTCTCTGAAGATATTGGAGATCACAAACTTCATAAGCCCTTCCGCTTCTGTCCAGTCCCTTTCCCGATCCGTAATCTTTCGGACAGATAAAAGTATCAGCTGATACTGTTCATTTTCATCGAATTCCGCTCTGGCCCGCTCTGCCGCTTTCCGGATGGAATCCAGATTTTCCCCGGCATTCCCTGTAAGTACATCTTTCCAGAATGCGGTTTCTATCTGCTGCTTATTGGACTCCCAGAGACATCCCTGGCTTTCCTGTTGTTTCTTCTTTCTGTTTTCCTCCTGCAGAAGCACCGCCCGATGAATAATCTCTGAAAGCTTCTGAAAATCGATGGGTTTCACCACATATTCCATCACTCCATAATGAAGTGCTTCCTGAGCATACTGAAATTCTGCATGACAGGTCAGGCAGATCATCTGACAGTCCTTTTCCTGTTCCCTGACCCAATGGATCAGCTGCATGCCGGATTCTCTTGGCATTTCAATATCCGTAAGCAGAATATCGATTTTTTCCTGAAGAAAAATCTCCTTCGCTCTTTCCACATTAAAGGCTGTAAATACCCGATCTACTCCTTGTCTTTCCCAATCAATCTTTTTCTGCAGGGTACGCACCACATACACTTCATCATCCACAAGAAGTAAATTCATTTTTTCCCACTCCTTTTATCCATATTTCTGTCCGGGCTCCGGACGGTTCTCTGTTGGAAATCCGGAATGTTACCTGCCCCGGATACATCTGTTCCAGTCTTTTTTTGATATTCCAGAGTCCGATATGGCCGTCCTGTGGCGGAATTTCATCAGCAAAATCCTTCTGGATCTTTTCCGGATACCCTTTTCCATTATCTTCCGCAAGGATATGCAGATCCGGACCTTCCATAAAAATTTTCAGTCTGATTTCTGTTTCCCCATAAATATCAAAAGCATATTTCATAGAATTTTCAATCAGCATCTGAACAGCCAGCGGCGGAATCACAATCTGTTCTGCTCTTTCATCAATCTCCTGAATGTATCGGAAACTTTCTCCGAAACGGATCTCCATAATCTTCAGGTAATGAGCGATATGCCTGCTTTCTTCCAGAACCGTCGTTTTTCCATTCCGACTGCTGACAATATAACGGAGATACAGAGAAAGGTTCTCTGTCAGTTCCCCGATCAGTTCTACATCCTCTGCCTGAGCCATCGTATTGATCAGATTCAGAGCATTCAGGTAAAAATGCGGCTCGATCTGCAGCTGCATATAATCCAGTTCCAGCTTCTGCTTTTCCAGTGCATCTTCATATGCCTGGATCTTCAGTGTTCTGATCTGAGAAGCCATGGAGTTAAAGGCTTCGATCAGATGGTGCAGCTCCTCACTGGTATCTGTATTCGGGATCTGCACTTCCAGATTACCTTTTTCAATTTCTCTGATACCTTTTTCCAGGGAGTCCACCGGCTGAAAAATACACTTTTGCAGAAAACGCAAAAGAAAAGGTGTCAGAATCATACCAAAAAAGAGAATCACCAAAATCCCCATGATTTGGATAATATAAAAAATACCAAGCAGTTTCCTTCTGCTTACCACACTCATCATCCGGAAATCTCCGTTTTCTGAATCTACCCCTGTAATCAGATAGGCATCTCCTGCTCCGGAAAAATAATAACCACCCATTTTTCCACTGAAATTCAGATTCTGAAGTTTTTCCGGAAGTTCGGTAAGAAGCGTCCCATCTTTGGCCGAGAAACAGAAATCACTGTTTCCTATCATCTGTTCCTGTGAAAACGGAGCCATCAGCGTTTCGTAATCTGTCCAGGTAAAGAAAAGCATTTCTTCATTTCCCACGCAATACAACATCACAGGAATCTCATTCATAAAGTATGTCTGAAAATGCAGACTGTTCTGATAACATTCCTCCCAGTGTTCTTTCACATAATCGAGTACCTGCATCCTCTGCTGAAAGCTTTTGCTTTGATCTGTGAAATTATAAACCAGCTTTCCGTTTTTGGGTGAATAGCAGGCAATCCCTCCAATATAATTGAACATATGGATATCTTCATAAAATTTTCTTGTATACAAAATTGCACCATCATAACTTTTCACCGGATCTGACGATGAAAAAAGATTCATTTGCTGGTCATTCGTACTTTCATTCAGGAGATATTCCGAAATTTTATTAAGTTCTGCATCCAGCTGATTTACATTTGACCTCAGAAGATTCTGATTATTTTCATAAATCTGATTCTGAATTTTCCGGATTGAAAAAAAACTCATCCCGAAAAAAAGGATCAGCACGGGAATACATACGGCTGCAATAACCAGTAATACTTTTGTTTTTAACGTCTGTGTTTGGAGTTTTCTGTTTTTCATAAGCTCTTCCTTTGCTTCTGCAATCAGTTTTTTTCATCCCACAATCCCAGAAAATCCTGTATTTCTCCGGGCAGCCGGCCTTTGCGCCAGGCCAGAAGAATCTCGGTGGAAAGATCCGCGTCAGAGACCGGGCAGGCCTTGAGGCAGGAAGAAAGCTTCAGCATGGAAGAGGGAAGAATCGCGATTCCCATGCCCTTTTCTGCTATCGTCATAGCGGTCCGCGCGTCCTCACAGGCAAAATAGATATCACACACCAGGCCAGCCCTCTCAAAGGCGGAAAGCATATATTTCCGATAGCGATGGGAAAGAATCAGCCGCTGTTCTGAGAGCTCTTCCAGGCGAATAGACGTGCGGCCTTCGAAAAGCGGATGATCCGGGGAAGCCATGACCAGCAGGCTTTCTTTTGCCAGAGAACGGGTCTCGCAGCCGTTCAGCACAATGGGGGTCCGGAGTGTAGTCAGGTCTATGATCCGGTTTTCCAGCTGATCCTTCAAAGTAAAGGTGGAACCCTCGTGTACATCAAAATGTACCTGAGGGTATTTTTCCGCAAAACGAAGCAGATAGTCCGACATCATGGAAACTGTGGAAGGTGTCATACCGATGTGAAGTGTGGCTGCCTGACTGGATTTTATGACTTCCCGTTTGGTCAGATCTGAAAGCATCAGAAGATTTCCGCCCTGTTCATAGAGTGTCTTCCCGGCTTCTGTCAGGGTGATCTTTTTGGTTCCCCGTAAGAAAAGCGGAACCTGGAGTTCTTCCTCCAGCATTTTCATCTGATAGCTTAAGGGTGGCTGGGTCATGTGAAGGTCACGGGCTGCACCGCTGATTGTTCCGGCATCCACAATGGCTCGGAAATATTCTAACTGTTTGAGTTCCATAGGGTATCTCTCCATATATAAATTATTATTTTTTGATATAAAAACCATAATTTACATATAGGATAGCCCATGCTATACTGAAAAGCAAGAAAAAAGAAAAAGGAATGAGTAGAAAATGAAGCGAATTGATTTTGAAAACGGAACAGTGACGCGGAATATCTTCGGAGCAGCGCTTCCCATGCTGGTGGCCCAGATTTTAAATCTCCTCTATAACATTGTGGACCGCATCTACATTGCCCGGATTCCGGATGTGGGAACGGCAGCACTTGGAGCCGTAGGTCTCTGCTTTCCGCTGATTGTTGTGATCACTGCCTTTGCCAACCTGTTCGGAAGCGGCGGTGCCCCGCTCTTTTCTATCTACAGAGGAAAAAAGAAAAACAAAGAAGCGGAACAGATCATGGATACCTCTTTTTCCATGGTTTGCGTCAGCGGTCTCATTCTCATGGCCATCGGTCTTCTCTTCGCCCGGCCCCTGCTGGTGCTTTTCGGAGCTTCCAGGGAGGCTCTGGTTTATGCCTGTCCGTATCTGATGATCTATCTCATCGGCACACTGCCCTCAATGATCGCCGTTGGTATGAATCCTTTCATCAACGCACAGGGCTATTCTACGGTAGGAATGCTCTCCGTAGCCATCGGAGCCGTGGCAAACCTTCTGCTGGATCCGCTGTTTATCTTTGTACTGGGCTTTGGCGTTCAGGGAGCAGCCATCGCGACGGTGCTCTCCCAGTGTCTTTCCGCCGTGTTTGTCCTGTTTTTCCTTACGAGAAAGTCAGAGCTGAAAGTCCATTTTCTCCGGAAAAATGAACTTTCCTCCTGTGTGCCCTACGCAAAGAATATTGTCAGCCTGGGAACCTCCAGTTTTATCATGCAGCTGACCAACAGCCTGGTGACCATCTGCTGCAACCATGTACTCTCCAGCACCGGAGGCGACATCTACATCTCTGTCATGACGATCGTTTCCAGCGTACGCCAGCTGGTGGAAACGCCGATTTATGCCATGAATGAGGGAACCTCTCCGATCCTGAGCTACAATTACGGTGCCCGCCGCCCGGCCCGGGTACGAAAAGCCATGCTGGTCATGAGTGCCCTGGTTCTCGGCTACACAGCCATCATGTGGAGCGTCATCCTTCTGGAGCCGGGCGCGCTGATCCGGATCTTCAGTTCTGATGAGACACTGATCCGTGATGCCGTTCCTGCCCTGAAACAGTATTTTGCGGCTTTCATTTTCATGGATTGTCAATATATCGGCCAGACTGTCTTTAAATCCCTGAACAAAAAGAAACAGGCGATCTTTTTCTCTCTGCTCCGCAAGGTAGTCATCGTCGTTCCTCTGACCTACTTTATGCCCTACACTCTCCACATGGGAACCGCCGGTGTTTTCCTCGCCGAGCCGGTATCCAATGTCATTGGCGGAGGCCTTTGCTTTGTGACGATGCTGTGCACGATCCTGCCGGAGTTAAAACGTTTGGAACTAGTGTAGTGACAGACAGAGGCTCTCTATCTGACATTACCCAGACTTTTCCGGAAGAAATCTCCGATTTCCTCCCAGATCTTCTCCTGAAAGAAATGAAGATCGGCATGATCTGCCCCTTCAATCGCAAGAAGAGTCACATCGCAGCCTGCTTTCTCCAGCTTCTCATAAAGCAGCTCACTCTGAGTAAACGGTACGGTATGATCATCTTTTCCGTGAATGATCAGGAAAGGCGGCGCTTCCGGAGTCACAAAGCTCACCGGACAGCATTTCAACGCTTCCCCGGCATGACGCATAACATTCTTTCCCAGGAGAAGTGATTCCGGCGTTGCCGCACACTGTTCCGCTGAATCATAAGGAAAGCCTCTGAAGTCTGTGGGCGGATACCAGGGGCAGGCTGCCTGCACACTGCTGGAATATTCCAGATTCTCTCCCACATCAAAAGACGGATCCGTTGCAAGAGCTGCCATACAAGTCAGATATCCGCCAGCCGATTCTCCCATAACGCCGATTTTTTCCGGATCTATATGGAAACGTCCGGCATGCGCACGAAGATAGCGGATTCCGGCTTTCACATCTTCAAGAGGCCCTGGAAACGGGGTTTCATTGCTGGTCCGGTACTGAAGGGAAGCCACTGTAAACCCTTTTCTTGCAAGTTCTGAAAGATATGCCAGATGAGCAGAACGATCCATCTGGAGCCAGGCTCCCCCGCAGATCCAGACGATACAAGGATACTTTCTTTCCTTATCCTCCGGATAGATCAGATCCATTTTAAGATCCTGCATCGTGTGTCCGAACCAGCTGTCCCGTTGGGCATACGTAAGTCCTGTGATCACGGTAAATTGTGGGACTTTTACTTTTACCTGAATATTTTTTCTCATGTTGTTCTCCTTTCTCAGTCGGTGCAAAATAAACATCCTCTGGATAATCTTTTTCCCTTCCATCATATCATAATGCAGACAATTCATACAATCCTTCTTCTTTTCTCTTGACATTTTTTTCTCTCCGCACTATACTTCATTTTTGAACAATTCAAATTTGAAATACACAAGAAAGGAGAAATCTATATGAATCCGGAACTGGAATTCGCCCGTAAGACCGCCCTTGCCTACAACGCTCTCTGCCGACCGCTCTGTCAGGAACTGAACCTGCCGCAGACAGCTTTCGATATCCTGATGTTTCTTGGCAACAATCCGTCTTATAAAACAGCAAGCGATATCGTAGAGATCCGGCATATCAAAGCCAATCTTGTTTCGGTAAATGTGGACCGGCTGGTCCGGGAAGGTTATCTTATGCGGCAGGAGGTCAAAGGAGACCGGCGCAAAACGGAACTGATCTGCACAGAAAAAGCACAGCCTGTCATCCGTCGAGGACAGAAGCTTCAGCGTACTTTCTTTGATCGCCTTCTTGAGAATACGGACGAACAGACGCGAAACGCTTTTTTTGCCGCCATGAAAATCATGGAGAAAAATATAGATATGATATTGGAGGAAACAAAGTAAAATGAGTTTGTTATTAACGGTTTTCGTCACATTTTTTGCAGGCATGGGTGCCGGTCTTGGAACCGGTTTTGCCGGTTTAAGTGCCGCTGCGGTCATAAGTCCCATGCTGATCACATTCCTGCATATGGATCCTTACATGGCGGTAGGTATCGCCCTGTCCTCTGACGTACTGGCAAGTGCCATTTCCGCTTACACCTATCACAAAAATAAGAATCTGGATGTCAAAAACGGCCTGATCATGATGGTAAGTGTTCTGATCTTTACCGCCGTTGGAAGCTATGTTGCCAGCCTGGTTCCTTCCCAGACTATGGGAAGCTTTTCCGTATTCATGACCTTCCTTCTGGGCATTAAATTCATTGTCCGCCCGGTCATGACAACCAAAGAGGCTATGGAAAGCATTTCTCCGAAAAAGCGGGCTGTCCAGTCCGTGATCTGCGGCGTGATGATCGGCTTCATCTGTGGCTTTATCGGTGCAGGCGGCGGCATGATGATGCTCCTGATCCTGACCAGCATCCTTGGCTACGAGCTGAAGACAGCCGTGGGTACCAGTGTGTTCATTATGAGTTTCACTGCCCTGACCGGAGCTGCTTCCCACTTTATGATCGGCGGTATGCCTGACTGGCCTGTATTTTTCCTGTGTGTCATCTTTACCCTGCTCTGGGCGCGTATCGCAGCTGTTTTTGCCAACAAGGCAAAACCGGCAACATTGAACCGTGCTACCGGCGTAGTGCTGGTTATCCTGGGTATCATCGTCATGGGATTCCAGATGCTGGCATGATCCCATAAAAATCCGGCGTATATCTGCAAAGATAGATTCTTTGCGGATATACGTCTTTTTCTTTTCTGCGAAAATCCCATCAGGAGTGTCCCTCTCCCTTTGCTTCCGTACTCTGTTTCATATTTTCCCCAAGTCGGATCACCTTTCCCAGTTCCAGACCGGTAATCTCCGCAATTGATCGTGGTGCCTTCGCTTTTGTCTGCCAGTACTTTCTTTATTTTACGATATGTGGCCGTATGAGAACTGATTGCCTTCTCATCCAGTGTAAATTCCGGTGTGTTCTGACACTCCGCTTTCTCCAGCTCTTTCCGGCAAACCTGCTTCCCTTCCTTTTTCAGGCTCTCAAAGTTTTCATCCAGTGCAAACTGATTTTCCAGCTGTTCCGTCAGGACCTCCTCTTTCAGCAGCAGACGGGCTGCGACCTGTGTATTTTCAGAACTGTTGCCGACCCGTAAGAGGTATTCTCCTGGTTCCAGCAGCCAGGCCGCTTTTTCTTCACTGTAGGATGCCATATCACGGACATTCAGGGAAAGCTTTAGCAGTTCTTCTTCTCCTGGCAGAAGTTCTTTCGTTTTTCCATAAGCTGCAAGCTCCTGATAGGGCTTCTCCAGCCCTCCTTCCGGTGCGGAATAATAAAGCTGTACCACTTCCTTACCCGCGTAGGAACCGATATTCTGCACCCGTACGGCTGCATAAATTTCGTCTTTTTCCACATGAACGGATTCTGTTTTCAGAGAAAACTCCGTATAAGAAAGCCCGTATCCAAAACAGAATGCCGGTTTGATACCGAAAGTATCAAAATAGCGGTAGCCCACATAGATACCTTCCCGGTAGTAAGAATCATTCAGATCTCCATTATTGGAGCTGAACTCGCCACTGTACGGATAATCCTCATAAGCCTTTGCCCAGGTAGTGGTCAGTTTTCCGGAGGGGTATGCTTTTCCAAGAATCACATCCGCCACGACATCTCCGGTGATGTTTCCGGCCTGGCTGATCAGAAGGATTGCATGGACACCCGGAATGCTGCACAGTACACTGGTATCAATCACGCCGCCTACATTCAGCAGCACTGCAAAATGCGGGCTTCTGCGA
This sequence comes from Fusicatenibacter faecihominis, assembly GCF_020686945.1. Lineage (NCBI taxonomy): Bacteria > Bacillati > Bacillota > Clostridia > Lachnospirales > Lachnospiraceae > Fusicatenibacter > Fusicatenibacter faecihominis. Next base: position 43,700 of record NZ_JAJEPR010000024.1, read on the forward strand.
TATCCTGCGGTGTAACCGGCTGTTCTTCCGGTTTTTCCGGCTCAATCTCAAAGAGCAGGTCAAAGCCCTCTGCCCTCAGAGACAGCAGCTTCTGTGCATATTCATCCATCACATGGTCGTATCTCTCCTGGAAAACGTCTAACCAGTGCCGGGAAGAGATCTCAACACCCGCATTGGCAAAACCCTGTTCAATATTTACAACTGTACTGCTTTTTGTGTTTTTGGCATTTACGGTCAAATATTTCTCGGATTTTTTGACCGTTTTTGAGGTTTTTGTGATTTTCGGTCAACGGAATACTTTATTTTTCATGACCGTATTTGGAGTTTTGGGATTTTCAGTCAATTGATTGCTCTATTTTGGTTGACTTATTGGACGTTTTACGATATACGGTCAATTCAGGCCTGTACTGGACGGTAAATGGCAATTTAGCGGAATACAAAAGGCAAGGATGAAATCAGCAGATACGCAGACGCACAACAAAGATTTCTGACGCAGCATTTCACATTCTGATGAATTGGATTGGCTGTGTTATTTCGAAGAATTGCTGTAGCTACGATGAGGCTTTTTCAACTGTAGAGTCGGATTTGCAGACAAGTCCCCCCCTGCTTTCTGCAATTAACGCAGCTGGCGGGACCTGCCTGATTCCCTCAGATCAGAAAAAATACCCCCAGAAACATAATCGCGCTCACCAGATTTCCGGTGCTAACGAGGTGGAATGGTGTGAAGATGAGGAACAAAGGCAGGATATTGAAAATGCAAGCCCAGGCCGGCAGGATGGTGGTTCCGGTCAGAACCGCAGCGAAGGAAGCCGCCAGCATAGAAAAACGCCTTCCATGATGGACGCCATGGGATTCTTCAACGGCGCTCCTTCAAACAACAGAGAAGGTGTTCGTTCATGCGAACATGATTCATTCTTCTGGCAGAAAATCTGCCTGTCTCTGAACAGTTCTATTTTATCACCAAAAACAGGAAAACGCAGGACTTTTCAGGGTCCTGCGCTCTCTTTTTTCAGGTTTTATTTTTCTTCACTTTTTCTCCAGAGTGCTGTGCCCAGAGCTGCCATGCCGGAAAGGGCCAGCAGGAACAGCAGAATTGCTGTATCTGTGGTATCGCCGGTCTTCGGTGCGTTGGCCTGTGTGTTGTTTCCGGAGTTGCTGTCATTTCCATTGGTGGTCTTTGAAGCTTCGGTAGTCTTTGTCGTCTCAGACTCCGTCTCCTTTGTTGTCTCGGTCTCGGAAGAAGTTTCGGTTTCGGTCTCTGTGGGAGCCTCAGTTTCAGCAGGAACTTCCGTCTCCGCAGGTGTTTCACTCTCTACGGGCTTCTCGCTCTCCGCGGGTGCTTCACTCTCTGCCGGCTTCTCGCTCTCCGCGGGTGCTTCACTCTCTGCCGGCTTCTCGCTCTCCGCAGGTGCTTCACTTTCCGCAGGCTTCTCACTCTCTGCCGGGGCCTCGCTCTCGCCAGGCTTCTCGCTCTCGCCAGGCTTCTCACTCTCGCCAGGCTTCTCACTCTCGCCAGGCTTCTCGCTCTCGCCAGGTTTCTCGCTCTCGCCAGGTTTCTCACTCTCTGCCACAGTCGTCTTCACTGCCATGACAGCCGTATCACTCCGGCCCACCAGGCTTTCTGCGTATACTTTTACGGTATAGTCGGTTTCGCTGTTCAGTCCGTCAAAAACAGTATGTAACCCGGTGTTGTCAAGCGTCCTGGAAGCCAGCTGTTTTCCATCCTTATAAAGAACTACCGTGTAGGAAGCAGGAGCCGGGCAGTTGTCCTTGCCCTGCTGCTGGGTAATGCTGATCTCAAGCTGATCTTTTCCAGCCGTTACTTTCACCTCCGGTTTTTCCGCTACCTGAAGCTGGGCCTTCTTGGAACCGTACTGGTTCTCGCCGGTGATGGTAACGATCTTTGTGATGAGATCCTCTGCCTTTACATGCTCCAGAACCGCGCCGGTCTCTCCGCTGCTCCACTGATAGTTCAGCACAGACCCCTCTGCTGCCCCTTTTAAGGAGGCTTCCATGTCGTAGGTTCCATCCTCCTGCGGAACCAGGGTGATCACTGCCTCTCCGGCAAGCTCAGTCATTCCGGTCAGGGTAAGATACGGAGCCCGTAAGGCGGCATCCACTTTCTGAAGGTCTTTGAGAGACGGCTCCTCAGAGGTCAGAATATCATTTGCTGCTTTCAGGGCTGCCTGAAATTCTGCCCAGCTTTCAGCATTTCCGTACTGCTCTTCTGTCAGTTTTTCTGCATCCTTCACCAGCTGGTTCAGTGTAATCAGCGCCTGGAAGGTCTCATGCTCTTCCCTGATATCGTCGATGAGACGATGGAACTCATAATCTACGTTGTAAGCTGTTGTAACTGCTTTGTGGTCGATGCGGATTCCGTTTGCTGTCATGGCATCCAGGAAACGATCCAGCTGAGCCTCGGAAAAGTTTGCCATTACCATAAATTCGGTGTTGGAACCATTTCCGCTGTAAGGCTCGGAATTTGCCTCGTAACCCTCCATGCCTGCCAGATAACCCAGACTCTCGTTGAGCTGGCTGTCTGCCACATCCACGGCTTCGATTCCCTGCTCCTCCAGAATCTTTCTCAGGCGCAGTCCCAGGGAAGTATCTTCGCTCAGGTTGTAGAGAAGAACCCTCGGAGCCGTGATGGTCTCATTTTCACCCACAATGGGAATGGAAGTGGAAAGATAATCGACCTCTTCTCCCTCCCACTCGGTATGGGGAAGACGAAGCTTAATGATTAGACGGTCGCCCGGATTCAGGGTCACACCTGCTTTAATCGGAATGGTCAGTTTTCCTCTGGTTACATCACCGGTTCTGGAATTGACCTGGGCAACTCTCTGAACTTTGGAATAATTCTCCCACAGTTCATTGTCTTCAAATTCCTGGTCACTGTAAGCACCAGAAAATTCATAGACGGTTACATCACAGTAGAAATCATTTCCCAGGGTAAAATACTCATCGGAATAATCAATGGCCACTTCCACGCTCTCGGCATTGCTCTTCAGCGCGGAAACTTCAAAAGCCGCATAGGGAGTTCCCCAGTCGGGAGACGGCTGAACCTCCACCACATTGGAGCGGACTTCCTCATCTCCGACGGTCATAACCAGCTGAAGCTTCGCGCCGGCTGTCAGTTTCCCGCCGCAGTAAAAACTTACATTTCCTCTGTTTGAATAGTAAACACTTCCCGAAGAAATCACCTTATCATTTTTCGTATCCAGAGTCTCTCCGGTGAACTGGTACAGTTTAAAGGATGCCTGTGAAAAAGAGGAATCAAAGTTTGATGCCGCTTTGATATGAGTCATTCCTGCTGTTACCTTTGATGAAGTGATGGAAACTGTGGGTTTTACCTTTTCCGGCTCCGGCTGAATCTCTTTGCTGTTGGAAAGTACGCTGATCTCATCGGAAAGAATCAGCTCTGCAATGATTTTTTTACCCACAGCCAGTTTTCCTTTTCCTAAAGTAACTCTCTGGCTGTTTTCTGCCGGAGAAACAGATCCTGAATAGATTTCTTCCGCCTGCGTGCGGTCGAAGGTGTCGCCCTCGTAAGTATAAAGCTTCAGGATTCCGGTAAAGCTTTCGTCAAAATCAACGGCTGCCCAGAGGTCGGTCCGGTCTGCACGGATCGTGTCCGTAACGATCTCCACTTTTGCTTCTTTTAGAACAGGGTTATTTTCCGTGATGGAAACGGAATCGCTGTATTTATAAAAGACGCGGTCATTATCTACATCATATTTGTAAAGATAAGCCTGAACGGTATTTCCTGCTTTCAAACCGGTGTTTACTGCAAACGTATAGGTTCCTGCCCCGGTAACAGTCTTACTTCCCAGTCTGGTACGGCTGTCTCCGTCTCCATCCGTAGCCGCATTTCCTGTGGACAGGATCAGAAGGCCGCCATTATACGTTTCGCAGCCGGTCACAACTACGGAGACTTCTTTGGTCTCTGTGTTGATTTCGGTATTCAGGATCGTCACTCTCTCTGCTACCAGCGGAGCCAGAACTGGGATATCTTCACCATAAAATCTGGAATTACCATTATTGTATACAAGAACCAGGCGCAGTTTCTCTCCTGCTTTCAGTCCGCTGATCCCGGTAAAATGAAGAGTTCCCGGCTTTTGTCCGAAAAGCCGCGCCACATAAGAATCTGCTGAAGTCGGGTCCACATTACCGTTTTCATCTACCCGGCAGAGCGCCGCGATATTGATGTTTGTGATGGAATCGTCTTTTGCCTTCACCGTAAAGGTAAGCTCCGTCGTCTCCTCCGTCACCGGTCCATTGTCCTGAGTGACCGTAAAATCCGGAATTGCAGCGACAACGGCAGGGTCCGTCTGCGCAATCACCGTTCCATTCTGGAGAAGGAAAGCAACGATTTTTTCGCCTCCTGCAAAAGAAACCATAGAGTCAAGAACCATTTTTCCCTCAGAAACGTCAAGTCTGGAGCTTACCAGAGTACCCTCCTGAGTGACCAGGGAAGCCGCATCTGCGTCATACTTCTTAACCAGAAGCACACAGCCCTCGGGGATTCTTCCGCCTATCGTCAGTGCCACACTGGAGTCTGTATCCCGGATCTCTCCGTCAAAGGAAACCTTCGGCGCTCCGATAACCGGCACGGAATCATCCGGCTTGTTGAAGCTGGCCTCGTAATCATTTCCTTTTGGAAGATAAATATCCGGATTCTGGTCCCAGTAAGCCACAGCGCGCACGCGATAGCCTGCCTTCAGCGGTGTATCCGAGAAAGAAACCTCCAGACCGGAAACAGCCTCCGTAAAGGACTGGATCCGAAGAAGAGAAATCTGGCTGCTGCTCTCGAAATCAAAGGTATCGCCCTCGGGGTACTGGGCTACACTGACATTGATCTCTGTCTTTCCCTCTCTGGCCGCCTGGAAAAGGCGCTCGTCGCCAGTCAGAGAAATGTGAAGAGAGGTCGCGCCCTCCTCCAGCTCTTCTTCATCGATGGAAGCATCCGGATAAACGTAATCCTGGAAACCCTCGCCGTTTTCATCCACAACCTCCAGAAACTGGGAAAGGGAAGAACGGTAGTAATCCTCGCCCACAGGCACATTCAGGCAGGCGATGATATCGTAGCCTACCGGAAGGGGCAGCTGGGATTCCGCAAAGGAAAGGGTTCCTTCAAAGCCATTTGTTACCCAGCCGGACCAGAGAACTTTATTAAAATTGGAATCCGGATCAAAGCCTGTATTTCCTGCATAGCCGCAGATTTTCAGCCAGCATTTATCCACGGAATCGTCCAGTTTTACGCGGACGTCCACGGAAGTTTCCTGCTGTGTGAACTTCTCTGTACGCGTTTCTCCGTTTTTCATCAGGGTTACGCTGGTATTTTTCAGAATCTCCTCCGGCGTTTTCTCCTGACCGGGATCGGGCTCTATCTGCTCTTCTGCAACAAGGATGGGGGATGATACATAATCCACAATACTGCCTCCTGCATCTCTCACAACCACCAGCAGCTGTTTTCCCGGCGTGGGAGCTCCAGTAAGAGAGAGCACATTTTCTCCCGTATGAAGCCGGCTAAGAACGGAAAAATGCAGGCTTGTATAGCCGTTGAGTTTGCCTGCATCATAAGTATCTCCCGCATCCAGCTGAACGACACGAAGAATTCCGGAGGACGGTACTCCGGAAAGATTTACCGTAAGAGAAGTAGTCTTGGAAGTCACCTCGCTGTTCTGAACGGTGATCTCCACGGGATCGCCTGCCTGAACAGCAGAAGCATTTTCCCGGGCAGAAAATACATCCGCCTGGGCTTCAATTTCCTGAGTGGACTCTGTCTCTTTCTCAATTTCCTGTGAAGCAGTCTCAGTCTGAACTTCCGTCTCTGTCACGGTCTCAGAATCTGTCTCTGTCATAGCCTGTGTCTCAGTTTCCATTTCATTCACTGTCTCAGCCTGAGACTCTGTTTCTTCCCGGGTTTCTGTCTCAGTCTCTTTAACCGAGACTGTTGTTTCGGTTTCCCCCTGCATTTCTGTCGATAATTCCGTTTCCAGACCGCTCAGATCTGCGGAAAATACCGGCATTGCCAGTGAAGAAAATACGAGATTGGCTGCAACTGCCATACTCAATAATTTCGCTGTGTACCTTCTCTTTTTCATAGTGTCCTTTCCTGTGCTGTTTGCCTGCTTACGTCTACGGGTTCCTTTATGCCTGTTGATAATTAGCATCAACTAACCCTCATCTCAGAAAATCCGCAGGCCTTCTCCCGTATTTCCCTTTGGAAGCTTCCTGCGGTTTTCCTTGCCTAATATTTTCTGATTTTTCCTGTCATTACCAAGAAACGGACATGTCGCCTACCGGCGACATCACCATATATAAGAGCTGCCGACCTCATTCGTAATCCGGGCTATCGCCCGTCCGATATCCATGAATTCGCTCATGCGAGCATGGCTCATTCATGGCTGCCGTCCGGGACTTTCATAGTAAATATTATTGGTTAGTTTACACTAATTTGCATACAGTCAGACTTTAGCATACCTTTTTTGCTCTGTCAACTATGTCAGTGAACATTTTACCGCAGATGCCTTTTCATGCAGTGATCAGGGACAGCAGATAAAATCCGCTTCCACTCTTTTCACGGACTTCCGCAGATGGAGCTTCGATAATCTCGATTTCTACGGTATGAAATCCCGGAACGCTGTGATGGAGCACGGGGACCAGATAGAGGCAGTCGCCCCAGTTTTCCTCGAAATTGGCATCCAAGACTGTGGCATGAATCAGGTCGCCGTCCACGATAGCCCGCGCTACCGGCGCCGGGCGGCGTATCCAGAAGCCTTGCCCCTTCGGAAAGTTCCAGTGCTTCCAGCGTCAGCTAAACACGGGGCTTTCCGGGTCCTGGTCATCGATCCGGCCGCAGTAATTCAGTTTTTTATCAGTGACCCTCACATGACTAAAGTCATGTGCTTCCAGACGCTTTAGGCGTCAGACTAAATATCGGCGGATACGCCTGTA
>NZ_JAJEPR010000025.1:0-46872 GCF_020686945.1 Fusicatenibacter faecihominis
TCCGCTGATTTACTGCGTAAATCGCTGCTTTCTCATGTTTGGCGGGTCCCAAGTTCAAAAGCCTTATCATGCAAGCACGAACGGCTTTTTGAGCTTTTGACCCTGGCATCATACTATTACAGTGAAAATTAAGTATCTGCTATATTGACGCAGCAGATGAAAAGTCAGACAAGTCAATATGGCGGTTACTTAATATCCACTGTACTATATCACAATGAGACACTAAACATCCGTCATTTCACGCAGTTTTTGTATGACGTAAGCCCCCTATTTTCTAAAGCGGGCCCGCAGGGGGAGCTCGAGGGGGAGGCGGGCTCGCGACTTCGAGCCGCCCCCTCGAATAATAATGCTTTCCCTACGCTTTCCCAAAGCGTCAAAATTTGAAATAAAAGCATAATTTTTACATTTTCTCACATACTACCCATACATCATAAATTATGGAAAGTATGTAAGAAGCAGGAGGAATTTTTATATGAAAGCTACAGGAATCGTTCGGAGAATCGACGACCTCGGCCGGGTCGTCATCCCAAAGGAAATTCGCCGCACCCTCCGGATCAAGGAGGGCGATCCCCTCGAGATCTTCACGGATCGCGAGGGCGAAATCATCCTGAAAAAATACTCCCCCATCGGTGAACTCAGCGCCTTCGCCCGGGAATATGCGGAAGCTCTGGCGGCGACCAGCGGGCATAGCGTCTGCATCACCGACCGCGATCAGGTGGTGGCCGCCGCCGGAAATAACCGAAAAGAATACGCCGGGAAAGCTATCAGCCGTCAGCTGGAGAATCTCATCCAGAACCGGGAGCAGCTCCTGGTGAGCCAGAACCGCCAGAACTGCATTGCAGTGACCGTCGAAGAAAATGAAGGCGCCACCTCCGAGGCCATCAGTCCGATTTTAAGCGAGGGAGATGCCATCGGAGCCGTGATTCTCCTGAACAAAGATACCCGCAGCCGCATGGGAGAAGCAGAAAAAACACTGACCCGCTGTGCCGCCGGTTTTCTGGGACGGCAGATGGAACAATGAAAAAGCCAGGGATGAAATCTGTTTTGTGGATTTCATCCCTATCGTGCAAACACGAACGGCTTTTTGACCTTTTGACCCTGGCATCTTTTAAATAAATGTATAGTTGTATAAAGTCTGTTTTTGTGATAGGGTAGAATTAAAAAGTATGAAAAATGGAGGGTTTTCTATGAAAATATCTACAGAAATTGGTTCAGCCGCCCAGCTGGTAGGCGAGGAAAAAGCAGTAGAGTATGTTGCAAAGGCAGGGTTTGATGCCTGGGATTTTTCGATGTTCGATATGTGCGGATATGACTGGAGAAAAAAGGTCCTGGTGCCGTCAGATCATCCGTTGGCATCCGTCGATTATCTGAAGTTTGCCAGAAAATTAAAGCAGATTGGCCTGGACAACGGCATCGTATGCAACCAGTCCCATGCACCGTTTCCTTCCATTCCGCCCATGCGTCCGTTTTTGAAGCGTGCGATCGAATGTACGGCGGAGGCTGGCGGTAAAATCTGCATCATTCATCCGGACAATGATAAATCAGCCGAGGAGAACGCTGAGATGTATTTTGATTTGCTGCCCTTTGCGAAAGAGTGCGGCGTGAAGATCGCCACGGAGAACATGTGGAACTGGAATGAGAAAACGGAAGAGGCCTGCTTTGCAGCCTGTGCGACTTCAGAGAGCTTTTTGGAGCATCTGAACGCTGTGAATGACAGTTCTTTTGTGGCCTGCCTGGATATCGGCCACGCTGAGATGAGAGGAGTCGGTTCTGGCGCGGTCAATATGATCCGGGCGCTTGGCCCTCACCTGCAGGCTTTACATATTCACGATACGGATAAAATTCATGATTCTCACCAGATTCCGTTTTCTATGGCTATCGATTTCCAGTCGATTGTCGCTGCCTTAAAAGAGATCCATTATCAGGGCTATTTTACCCTGGAGGCCAGTTATTATCTGGAAAATTACCCGAAGGATGAAGTCTTAAAGGGTGTGAAAGAACTGGCCAAAAGCGCGAGAAAACTGGCGGAGATGTTTGAGCAGGAAGTATAGGAAGATACTTCGAAAAGATAGCTTTTGATTTTTTACCCCTGTGGTGCTATATTAAAAGTAAAGACATAATAGGAGGAAACCATCATGGAAGAAGTTGTAAAATTTTTAAAAGATGCGAACACTTATTATCTTGCAACTGTGGAGGGCGATCAGCCGAGAGTTCGTCCCTTCGGAACTGCCCACATTTTTGAGGGAAAACTCTATATTCAGACAGGAAAAGTGAAAGAAGTTTCCAAACAGCTCCATGCAAATCCGAAAGCAGAGATCTGTGCCTTCAAGGGCGGTGAGTGGATCCGGATTGCCGGAGAGCTTGTTGAGGATGACAGAAGAGAGGCCAGACAGTCCATGCTGGATGATTATCCGGGGTTAAAGAAAATGTATTCCGCCGATGATGGAAATACGGAAGTCTTCTATTTTAAAAATGCGACAGCAACAATTTCTGCTTTTAACCATGAACCGAAAGTGATTAAGTTTTAAATAAAAACTCTGCGACAGAAAAAAATCTGCTGCAGAGTTTTTTCACAGGACTTTTTAGCATTATAACCGTGAAGATTGGTTTCCGATGGGTATAAGGAGAAACGTGTATGAAGAAATGGATGAGTATCATTTGCCTGGGATTTGTTGTCACCGGAGTCATATTGGGGAGAAACGGACTGCAAAGTCAGGCGGCAGAGTTGAAACAGCCGGAGAAAATTGAGATAATGGCAGAGGAAAAGCTGGCTTCCAAAGATGGTTTCCGGGTAATAAACGGAAAAACCTACTATTACCGGAATGGAAAGAGGGTGAAAGGCTGGCTCCGGCTTTCAAATGGCGCAGGAAGATATTTTGATAGCAGGACCGGGGCCATGAAACTGGGATTTGCCAAAGTTGGCGGAAAATGGTATTATTTTGAGCCCCGGACGGGATGGTCACGAAGAGGAACCTGGACAGCGAAAAGCGGCAATGTCCGGTATTTTCGGAATACGACCAGAGATATGGTGACTGGCTGGGTCAGAAATATGAAGGGCGAGAGAAGATATTTTCAGCCATTCAGCGGCATCATGTGTAAAGGTTTAAAGAAGATCAGGGGAAAATGGTATTATTTCGATCCGGACAGGGGTGTGGCCTGTTCTGGCTGGATTACAGATGAGGCTGGAAACAGGAGATATTTTGATCCAAAGACCTTTGTTATGGCTGAAGGTGAGCAGACAATTGATGGAAAGACCTATACGTTTGATGAAAAAGGAGTAGGAACATTGAAACAGGATAAATGGAACCAGCTTTTGGAAACTTATGAAAATGACAGTTCAGTGAATCAGCTGATCTTTGTACAGTATCAGGGTGGAAGCAATGCACAGGTAATCCTTTATGAAAAACAAAATGGAAGCTGGAAAGAGGATTTTTCCTGTCAGGGATATGTTGGTGGCAATGGAATCGATAAAGTGAAGGAAGGAGACCGCAAAACGCCTACAGGCGTATTTGGTTTCACAAAAGCGTTCGGTATCAAAGACAATCCCGGAGCGAAGCTTCCTTATACGAAACTGAATCCCTATCTTTACTGGTGTGGGGATGAGCAGTGGTACAATACTCTGGTGGATGTCAGGGAGACTCCTCATGAATGTTCCGGTGAACATCTGATTTCATATGTTCCGCATTATAATTATGTGCTGGCAATTGATTACAATCCGGAATGTATTTTTGGAAAGGGATCTGCAATCTTTCTGCATTGTACGGGAAGTAATCCTTATACGGGCGGCTGTGTGGCAGTCAGTGAGAGCAATATGATCAGAATTATGCAGACGGTGGATAAAGGGGCTAAGATCTGTATTTATCCGCAATAAAAAGAATCTCTGAGAAAGAGATCAGATTTTCATTATTCAGAAGCAGAATGATTTTCAGCCAGAAGTGTAAGGACACTTTTGGCTGGAAATCTATTTGGCATTAAACAGGACCGGTTTTTCTTTCGGTGAAGTGTTTCCGGCATAAGGAAATGTAGCGCTCATTTGCGCCGAGTTCCACCTGCTCGCCGGAAGAAACCATATTGCCGTCGGCATCGATTCGGGCATTGCAGCGTGCGCCGCGGCCGCACCAGCAGACGGTTTTCAGTTCCTCAATCTTATCAGCCCAGGCCAGCAGCCACATGCTTCCTTCAAAAAGGTTCATCTGGAAATCGGTTCTAAGGCCGTAGCAGATCACCGGTATATCGAGATCATCCACGAGGCGGGTAAAAAATTTTACGTCTTCTTTTTTGCAGAACTGCGCTTCATCCACGATAATGCAGTCATATTTATTTAATTCATCCAGGGATTTTTCTACCAGATCTTCCACATAGATACAGGGTTGTTCAAGGCCGATGCGGCTGTGCATGACGCCAACCTCCCGCGTATCCAGTTTGGGCTTCGCCAGCAACACCTTTTTCCCACGTTCTTTGTAATTGTATGCGACCATCAGAGCGTTCGCTGTCTTGGAACTTCCCATAGCCCCATATCGAAAATATAATTTTGCCATTTTTCTGTCTCCTTTTCTTGGGATAGTATAACACATTTTTCAGATGAAGCCTATCAATCACACATTTTTCGGGATATAATATTGTAAAAAATATTGGAGAGGTAACAGATGATCAGGAAAATTTTTAAAGTTACTTTATTGCTGCTCCTCGTAGCAGTCTGTGGTGTGGGGTATCTGGGGTGGTCCAGAGTAAAAAACAGCCGCCTGGATCTTGATGATGTGGAACTGATGGCTGATCCGGAAGCGGCCCTGGAGGTGGATCCGGATATTTTGGACGAGATTGCCAGAAGAAAGACGGTGGGAGCAGAAGAGGCTGTACAGGTGCTGAATCAGGAGGAGACGGAAAATGAGTATTCCGGGCTCAGAATTGTAGATCCGAAGGATATCGTCTGGGAAAGTGACAGGCTTTCGGTGATTGAGAACAAGAATCTCATCAATTTCCTTCTGATCGATCAGGCGCAGAAAAAAGGTGCGAAAAGGCAGCCAGCAGATCTGATTCTGGTATGCAGTTTCAACCTGGAATCGAAAAAACTGACTCTGATTTCCATAGAAAAAGATCTCTATGTGCAGATTCCGGGTTATCAGGACAACAAGATCGGCGCGGCTTACCAGATCGGCGGCATGAAGCTCTTGGATCAGACCATTGAGAAAAATTTGGGCCTTTCCATCACCCACAATCTGGGCATGGATTTTGATACAATCCTGAGTTTTTTCCCGGAATTGAAAACAACGCCGCATGAGTCTGTAGAGGAGAAAATAGCGTGTATAAACGCAATTCTTCCGCTGCTGGAAAAGAAAACGCCGACAGAAGTTCTGGAGCTGGCAAACAAACTTCTTTCCGATGTGGTGATGGATCTGGGACCTCTTGACTTTCTGAAATATGTGAAGGAGCTTATGGCCTGCGATAAAAATAATATAAAAGAATGCTCTGTTCCGACGGAAGAGGCTTCGGAGAGAGTGCTTCTGACTATCGGAATGGAAGTACTGCTGCCTGATCTGGAGCAGAATCAGAAATATCTGCGGGAAATGATATACTTTTGATGAAAAGGAGCGGGAAGATTGATGGAGAATAACCTCACATTTACTGTTGAGAGGCTGAACCCTGGTACAATAGGTCAGGATCTTGCAGAGCGTAGATGGGGGAGCGAAGATCTGTATTTATGCAAAGTGAAACTGCTGAACCTGCAAATAAAATCTCATTGACTTTTGCATAAAAAATGATACAATATGGGCAGATTGTATACAAAGTACCAAACGATTTTTAGAGCTAAGGGGAACAAGTGATGAAGAAGATTCGGTTGAAAGCAATGGCAAAGATCAATCTCGGCCTGGATGTGGTGAGGAAGAGAGAGGATGGATATCATGAGGTGCGGATGATTATGCAGACGATCCGCATGTATGACCAGATCGAACTGGAACCCACGGAGGCGCCGGGGATTCGGGTGAGCACCAATTTGAATTATCTGCCGACCAATGAGGACAACCTGGTATACAAGGCTGCGAAGCTTCTGATGGATGAGTTTGATGTAAAGAAGGGCCTGAATATCGGGCTTCGGAAATTCATCCCGGTGGCAGCCGGAATGGCGGGCGGAAGCTCAGATGCGGCTGCTGTCATGGTGGGTGTGAACCGCCTCTTTCATCTGAATCTTTCCCAGAAGGAGCTGATGGAGCGGGGCGTGAAGATCGGCGCAGACGTTCCATACTGTATACTCAGAGGAACGGCTCTTGCAGAGGGGATCGGTGAGAAACTGACGCATCTGCCGCCGGCACCGGCTGGTTATGTGCTGATTGCGAAACCGGGAATCCATGTTTCCACGAAGTTTGTATACACGAATCTGAAGGCAAATGAGCTGGAGAGCCACCCGGATATTGACGGCCAGATTCAGGCGATTCGATCCGGTGATCTGAAAAAAGTGGCGGAGCTTTGTGGAAATGTGCTGGAGACCGTGACGATTCCGGCTTATCCGGTAATCGAGGAGATCAAGGATGTCATGAAAAAAGGCGGCGCTCTGAACGCCTGCATGAGCGGCAGCGGCCCGACCGTGTTTGGCCTTTTTGACGACAGAGAGAAGGCCAAAGCGGTCTATGAGAACCTTTACGGCGGAGAGCTGGCGAAGCAGGTGTATCTGACGACCTTTTTCAATAACCGGAAATCCGGAAGATAAGAGATTTGCGGCCGAATGCACAGACGATAAAAGAACGGAGGAGATACAACTATGGCGGACAAGCTTGAAATCCGTATGGATGAGTACCTGCCTTTGCGAGATGTGGTGTTCAACACCTTACGGCAGGCGATTTTAAAAGGGGAACTGAAACCGGGAGAGAGACTGATGGAGATTCAGCTGGCCAATAAGCTGGGCGTGAGCCGGACACCGGTCCGTGAGGCAATCCGGAAACTGGAGCTGGAGGGACTGGTACTGATGATCCCGAGAAAGGGAGCGGAGGTTGCCGAGATCACCCGTCAGGATATGGAGGATGTGCTGGAGGTCCGGACCGCTCTGGAGGAGCTGGCTGTGAAGGATGCCTGCGATCACATCACAGATGCCCAGCTTTCCGAGCTTAAGAAGGCTTCCAATGAGTTTAAAAAAGCGCTGCTGGAGGGCAAAGATCTCGTCACCTGTGCGGATGCGGACATGCATTTTCATGATGTGATCCTCAGCGCCACCAACAATCGGCGTCTCATTCAGATGCTGAACAATTTAAGCGAGCAGATGTATCGTTACCGCATGGAGTATCTCAAGGATGAGCGGACTCACAAGACCCTCATTGAGGAGCACGATGCAATCCGCCGGGCTCTGAAAAAGCATGATAAAGTCAAAGCCGGAGCTGCGATCCGTGTCCATATCGACAATCAAAAGCGCTCCATTCTGGAGAGCCTGACGGAGAAGGAAGAGGACGAAGAACTCTAAATAATGTATGATTTTCCCATAACTGGATAAAGTAAACATAAGAAGGATAGGTGGATAGCCTATCCTTTTTCATTTTGTTCAGGGAGGGAAACGATGGAACATTTATCAAAGGAGATTTCGGAAAATCAGCGAATTGTGGAGGAGCGGCTCCGGGGCTGTGACGATATACTGCTTCGGCCCATAATGCTGGGAAAAGACAGGGAAACTGCCTGTTTTCTGATTTACATTGAGACGGCTGTGAGCAATCTCATGCTGGAGGATTCGGTGATCGGAAGGTTTTTGAACGGGCTTCGCTCCATGGAGCAGGCAGAGCTTTACGAGACTCTGGAAAAAGATGGCATGGGACTTTCGGATACGGGAAAACTTTGGGATATGGAGGCGGCTTTTGCAGCCATGCTGGCGGGAAATGCCGTGCTTTTTGCGGACGGTCTGGATTTCGCACTGAAAATCGGAAGCAAAGGCTATCCGGGAAACGGCGTGCAGAAGGCGGAGTCGGAGAAGGTTCTCAGGGGCTCCAGAGAGGCTTTCTCGGAATCGGAAAAAACGAACACGGCTCTCATAAGAAAACGGATTCGGAATACCGGGCTGAAGGTAAAAGAGACGCCGCTGGGGGAGAGTTCTCATACGATGGCGGCTCTCCTTTATATGGAGGATCTGGTCTATCCGCCATTTTTAAAGGCTATTGAAAAAAAGATGGCCGGAATCCATCGGGACGGTGTGCTGGATTCCGGTGTGCTGGAGCAGCTGACGGCAGATGTCTGGTACTCGCCTTTTCCGCAGTATCAGGTGACGGAGCGGCCAGACCGGGCAGCCCAGGCTCTTCTGAATGGCAGAGTGGTGGTGGTGACGGATAATTCTCCGGAGGCCCTGATTCTGCCGACCACGCTGAATACGCTTTTTCAGACGAGCGACGACGCTTACCGGCATTTTGCAATCGTTTCATTTTTAAGGCTGATCCGGTATGCGGCGGCTTTTCTGGCGCTGGCTCTGCCGGGGCTTTATGTGGCGGTGACGACGCTTCATCCGGGAATCCTTCCGACGAACCTGATTCTGGCGCTGAAAAAAGCCAGGGAGGGAGTGCCCTTTCCCAGTGTGCTGGAAGTGCTGATTCTGGAGCTGGCCTTTGAGCTTCTGCGGGAGGCGGGGCTTCGGATGCCGGGGCCAGTGGGAAACACGATCGGAATTGTGGGCGGGCTGATTATCGGCCAGGCAGCCGTGAGCGCCAATCTGGTGAGTCCGATGGTGGTGGTCATTGTGGCACTGACGGCTCTGGGAGATTTTGCGATCCCTTCAGAGGAACTTTCCGAAGGCATTCGTCTGGTAAAATACGCCATGCTTTTTCTCTGTGCAGGCTTAGGGATTATGGGCTTTTTCCTGGGTCTGGTCTTTCTGCTGATTCATCTGGCGAATCTGAAAAGCTTCGGCGTTTCCTACCTGGCGCCCTATTCCGCCTGGGAGCTCAACCGGGGAGCGGACCGGAAAGACAGTCTGCTCCGCTTTCCATTGATTTTCCTTAAGCGGCGGCCGGTGTTTGCCAGAGCCGGCCGGCGGGTGCGGACCGGAAAGGGGGAGTGAGGGTGTTCTCAGAAAATGGAAAGATTTCGCCGCGACAGCTTCGCTGCCTTTTGACGCTGGATTTTTTCGGAAAAGGAGCCCTGCTTCTTCCGGCTCTTGCGGAAGGGCTGACCAGCCGGGAATTTATCAGCTGCCTGCTCATCGTTTTTCTGCTGGTGTTCGCCTACGGGAGACTGGTGGAGCGGATAGGAAGAGACTGCGGCGGGAACTTTAAAGCTTACGCGGAGCAGAAAATGGGAGAAAAAACAGTAAAAATTTTTCTCGTTTTCTTTTTTCTCTATGCCTTCTGGAATCTGGTGTATCTTCTGAATACCTTTGGAAGTGTAGGACAGGCTTTTATCCTGCCGGGGGAGAAAAAAGGAGTTCTTATGATTATGGTGCTGGCGGCTGGTGTCTGCATGGCCTATGGCGGCGCGGAAGTCCGGGCCAGGACGGCGGAAGTGCTCTATCCGCTGCTTTTTTTCCCGATTCTGCTTCTGATGCTGCTCAGTGCCTTTCATCAGCAGCCCGGGATCAGCGAGGCGGGTCTGGTGTTTGGTGAATATCAGGAGGCTTTGGGGCAGCTTTTGAAGATATTCAGTGTTTTTGGAGGGTTAAGCTTTTATGTGTTTCTGGCGCCTTATGTGAGCGGACAGGAAAAAGGACTGGCAAGGAAAGGGTTATGGAGGGCGGCGGCCGCTCTTGCAGCCCTGTTTCTTCTGGTGGCAGCTGCTTTTGGCGAGCGGGGAATGGCGCTTCTTCCCTGGCCTGCGGTGTCGTTTATGAGCAGCGCCAGGGTTCCGGGAGGCTTTCTGGAGCGCTGGGATGTGATTTTTGCGGGGCTTCTGGAGACGATGCTTCTGGTGAGTGCGGGAAGCTCGCTTTTTTACCTGGGACTGATTGGAAAGCTGCTTTTTCCAAAAGTGGGGAAAAAACTTCTCTGGGGCGGTCTGGCTGTGCTGGTGTTTCTCGTTGCTCTCTGGTGCGGGGAAAACGGAAAGGCGGCAAAGATTTATGTGATCTGGAACAGCTTTGTGGCGGTTCCGGTGAGCGTGGCGTTTCTGGTGATGGTACGGTGTATTGGGAGAAAAACAGAAAGGAAGGGTGCGGTTTCGTGTGGAAAAGAACAGAAAAGCGGACAGAGAAAATCAGGGGATTGAATGATAGAAGGCATCTGGGAGCAGCGGGGTTTGTCGCGTGCTGGATTCTGCTGACTCTCTCCGGCTGCTCCGCCCAGGAGCTGGAAGCCCGGGATTTTGTGTCGGTGCTGACGGTCCCGGATGGTGATACGGAAAGCCTGCTGGCAGAGCGCCAGAGAACGAGCACCTGTACGCTGGATTACAGCCATACCAAGGCGGTGATCCTTGATACAACTCTGACGCAGAATCCGGAGCAGCTGGACAACGTGCTGGAGACGCTGCTCTCCCGCCCGGAATTTGCCTGGAATCTCCTGGTTTTTACGGGGGACGAGGAGACACTCCGGAGAGCGGATGAAAAGAAAGAAAAACTGGGCCTGGAGCTGGCAGCCTATTATAAGAACCATACGGCAGGGGAGGAGAGTGGTGAACTGGTACCTGTAACGCTTCTGGACCTCTGGAACTGGCGGACCGGAAGCGGAGAGGAGTTAAGCTTACCTGTATTGAGCTGGCAGGAAGATAACCTGATTCCGGAGGGTGTTCTGATAATAAAATCCCCTTGCTCATTCCCAAAAAGAGATTTACAATAGATCATAACAGTTTACTAAAGAAAGGGAGTGGGTTATGAAACGAATGAAAAAATTTTTGAGTTTGCTGTGTGCCGGCCTGGTGCTTTGCGGAAGCTTTGGAGGACTGGGAGTGCAGGCCTCAGAACCGGCTGAGAGCTCCGAAAATATAACGCAGGTCCGTTACCGGCCGGGCTATATCCGGACGCTGTACCCGACGAAATATCACGATCCGGTGAAGTTGCCGGTCCTTTATGACCAGGAGAAGGATACGGTTCTGGTAAATCCAGAGGCCTTTTTTGGAATCTTTCCGAATTATTCTTATACCTTTGATCAGGAGGATCGGTCCGGGGAAATCTGGCTCTATAACCGGAGGATGGCTTTCCATGCGGGCTCGGATGTCACAGCTTATAAGATCAGCGGCTGCGAGGGCTTTTTTTCGATGTCCACGGAGGCGGTTCTCTGGAAGAAACAGCTCTGGGTTCCGGCAAAGGACCTGCTCTATTATCTGGGTTGCCAGGTTCTTCCGCTTTCGATAACGTTGGAGGAGACCTATAAGCCGAAGGAAGATCTTCTGGTGGTGGGTGATCCGGCGTATACGCTCCTGGACGCGCTGGCGGATCTTTTTAAGGAGAACAACGGCCAGAACTGGATGTTCAGTTTTGCGAAGGATTTCGGTTTCACGAGTATGGATCAGTTTAAGCTGGCGGCTTCGGCGGTGGTGGCGGACAGCCTGTACGGTACGGTGACACTGGATCTGGACACGATTCTGAGCTGGGGAACACAGCCCTTTACGGATTTTTACAATAATATCGTAAAACTTTCCAACACCTTTTTCGATACGGAGTGGAAGGAGACGGGCTCCTGGTATGATGGAAAATTTATGCGGAAGTTTCTGACAGCCATGCAGCAGCCGATGGAGGAACAGAGCGATTCTATCGCAGAGCTTTCCGATAACCTGGCAGGCTCCATTCTTCCGATTATCTCGGTTTATGCGGATGATGTGAAGGAACATCTGGTCAACAGTCCGGAACAGCTGGCGGAGCTTATCAACAACTGGACCTGGGATGGCAAATATTTCAATGTTTTCAAGGATTCTATCGAGGAATTTGAGAAAACGAATGAGAGTTATAAAAAGCTTTCCGATACTCTCTCAGATGGTTCAGAGACGCTGGGCACCATGACTACAGCCGCCTATTTTATCCTCTCCGGATTTGAGATTCTGGACCAGACGAAAAATATGGATCAACAGATGATGGAAGCCATGGACCGTTACATATCGGCTTCCAAAGAACATTCTCTGATGCCGGAGACCGCCAGATCGGCTTTGGATACACAATACGCGCTCCTGAAGAGTCAGATAGCATTCAGTATGTCAGAGGTGACGTCCAATGCATACAATAAACTGATCCCGGATTTTGCACTGGATGCGCTGGGAACGGGCTACTCTCTGGTACCGACGATGACAAAGATGCTTTGGAGCGTTTTTGAGGAAAATCAGAGTTTTCTGCCGAAGGTGGAGGAACCGGAGGCCATGCAGTTTGCTACTTATGGCATGTATTATGAGAGCGATGCCTGGAATGAACTGGTCTGGAGCTACCAGGGAATCGCCCTCCAGGATGGACTGGATGGCTATGAAGCGCTGAAAGAGTGCGGTTATCTGGCAGCCAATTATTTGAAAGCCTGTGCCCTCATGCAGGAGGCGGGGCTCAAATCCATGGAGAGCTCCGATTTCGCGAACTCCGAGGCTTATCAGGCGACGGAGGAGAAGTTGAAAAAGACCACAGCTCTGCTCACACAGCTGCTGACGCAGCTTAGGAGGGCGGAGGATACGAAAACGCTGGACAAGATCCCCAGGAGCTACGGTCTCCTTCCCAATACGGTGGCAAACAGCGATTCCAATTATTCTTATGACATGCTGCTCTATCCGTCGCTTATGGAAGTGGACAAAATCTACCAGTATTCCAAGCGGCCGCTGGCGGCTCCGGAGGTAACGCTTCTTCCGCTGGTGAATTTCACGGATTACTATGAATTTATCCATGAGAAACTGCTTCCGGAATATGGATATGCAAACATCGGGGAAAATTCGATTTTCCTGGAGTATCAGAACGGTTATCAGAATGAAAACTGGGATCGGAGAGATGGAATCCTGGATGCGGCGATTAAAGATCTGAACGGAGACGAGGTGGAGGATCTTCTGGTATTCCGCTTCGGTCACTGGGATGGAGATCCGATGGAGGGCGATGCCCTGGGAAATCAGGAAGGACGCAGGATCATTCTGGAAGGAGAAAACAGGCTGATTGCGGAACTCTATTCGATGGATGAAAACGGAGAAATTTTCCTGGCGGGAAGACAGGCCTTAGGCAGCTATTCCGGCCTTACGGGAGAGTGGCTCGCAGCAGGAATCACGGAAATCGACGGAACGACCTATCTGTATACAGAGAGCTATTCGAATGCTCTGTTTGCAAATGGTTTTTATCTGGGCTATGATTTTTACGAGTATACAAAAGACGGAGCCTTCCGGCCCTGCATGAGTGTGTGCAAGAGCGACGGCGGAAGCAGCGGCATCGCTTACTCCGTTCTCCAGAGAGAAGGAGAGGAAAAATGGCGGAAAACGGTGCTCCAGGGAGACGGAGAGTTCCGGATGTATACAGAAGATAAGATCTTTTTCAATGAGGATATCTCGGTGAGAATTGCCCTCGATTATGGATTTTCTGTCCTGGGCTTCCCGTCTACGCTGAATGATATGGAGCTTTACAGTGAATATCCTACCTATATGGAAAATGAGGAACTGATCGAACCGCTGTTTCACCTTCTCTGTCAGGGAGACAATGGAAACGGCGGCTGGAGTATCCATACCGAAGTGAAAGAGCAGTCGGATTTCCGCTGGGTTATGAAAATGCTTTTTGGAGATGAGAATGATGCGCCGGACACCGTTCCGGGCAGGCCGTTTCCGAATACAACGACAACATCATAAGGCATAAAAAATCCCCGGCAGGAAGCGAATCGCACTTCCTGCCGGGGAATCGTTTTTTATTTACTCAATCGGTACGAAGTCCGCCACGCCGTGTTTGCAGAGCGGGCAGATGAAATCATCCGGGAGTACATCGCCTTCGTAGATGTAGCCGCATACGGTGCAGACAAAGCCTTTTTTGCCTTCAGTCTGGGGCTTCGGCTTTACATTTTCCTGGTAGTAGGTGTAGGTCATCGTGTCTTTCTTGTTGATGACTCTGGCCTCGGCAACGGAGCAGATGAACATGCCGTGGGTGCCGAGATCCACATACTGCTCGACTTTCAGGGACATGAAAGCGTTGATGTATTTCGGAAGGATCACCAGTCCGTTCTCAGAACGCGGAGTCTCCCAGCCGGCGAATTTGTCTGCCTGACGGCCGCTCTGGAAGCCGAAGTTCTCGAATACCTGGAAGGGAGCTTCCACGGAGAGGCAGTTGACGTTCATGACACCGGTCTGCTTGATGACATGGTGGGAATAGTTTTCCTTGTTGATGTTGACAGCCACGCGATTCGGCTGATCGGTGAGCTGGATCACGGTGTTGACGATGAGACCGTTGTCCTTCTTGCCGTCGTTGGAGGTAACGACATAGAGGCCGTAGCCGATGCGGAAGAGCGCCGTGGGATCTACTTTTTTCTCCACCTCACCGGAGCGGGCGATATACTCTTCGCAGAGCTCGTTTGCCATTGCTTCCAGCTCGTCTTTGTTCTCAGCGCTTAAGGAGGAGAGAATCCGGACGGTGGTGTCCAGCCAGGTGATCTTTTTGCTCTTCTCGAACATACCCTTCATAATCTTGGCAGCCAGAGGAGCCCAGCTTCCGTTCTCAATGAGACCGATCGTACGGTTCTGGTAGTTACGCTCGGTGAGATGCTCGATAAAGGTACGCATGAAGGGATAGATCTCTGCGTTGTAGGTGGTGGTAGCCAGAATCAGCTTGCCATAGCGGAAAGCGTCGGCAACAGCCTGGGACATATCGCATCTGGCGAGATCATAGACAACAACTTTCGGACATCCCTTGTCACGGAGCTTCTCCGCCAGGAGCTCAACGGCTTTTTTGGTATTTCCGTAAACGGAGGTGTAGGCGATCATGACGCCCTCTTCCTCAACGGAGTAGGAAGACCAGATATCGTATTTCTCAATGTAATGGCCCAGATTTTCTTTCAGAACGGGACCGTGCAGGGAGCAGATGGTCTGGATATCGAGAGTAGCGGCAACTTTCAGGAGCTTCTGAACCTGCATGCCGTATTTTCCAACGATACCGATGAAATAGCGGCGGGCTTCGTCATCCCAGGGTTCGTCAACGTCCAGGGCTCCGAATTTACCGAAACCGTCGGCTGCGAAGAGGACTTTGTCGGTGCTGTCGTAAGTCACCATAACCTCGGGCCAGTGTACCATGGGAGCGAAAACGAAGGTCAGCGTGTGCTTTCCAAGAGAAAGGGTGCCGCCGTTCTGTACCTCCAGTTTTCTGCCTTCGAGGGGCATATCGCGGAAGAAGTTCTCCATCATGCCGAAGGTCTTGGCATTAGCCACGATCGTGGTGTCCGGATAAACCTTCATGAAGTTGTGGATGTTTGCGGAATGGTCCGGCTCCATGTGCTGAACGATGAGGTAATCGGGTTTCGCTCCATTCAGAACGGTAGCGATGTTGTCCAGCCACTCATGGGTGAAATTGGCATCTACGGTGTCCATAACGGCGATCTTTTCATCCTTGATCACATAGGAGTTGTAAGCCATGCCGTTGGGAACCACATACTGTCCCTCAAATAGGTCTACCTTGTGATCGTTGACGCCTACATAAAGAATATCATCGGTTATTTTCATGATGGAACCTCTCTTCTTAAAATAATTTTCATAACAGTAACTATTATTATCTTCAATGACTTTATTATATCACAAGACGCAAGAAAGTCAATAATAAATGGGAAAAAATTTCCAATAAGGGCGCCCATTGCCACTTTTGGCAGAAACTGTTATAATAGTTTCCAGATACAGGGCGTTTATGCCCTTTGGGAGGAAAATAGAAGTGAAGAAAAGTAAATATGAAATCGACATGTGCAGCGGATCGATCATGGACAAACTGATCTCGTTTTCTCTGCCTTTGATGCTGTCCGGAATCCTGCAGCTGATGTTCAATGCGGTGGATATCATCGTGGTGGGACGGTTTTCGGGGAGCGAGGCGCTGGCGGCTGTCGGGTCCACGACGGCCCTCATCAGCATGTTTACAAACCTGTTCATCGGTGTATCGCTGGGAACCAGCGTGCTGACGGCAAGGTTTTATGCGGCGGGGCGGGATCAGGAAGTCTCGGAGACCGTTCATACTTCGATCATGCTGGCATTATTAAGCGGAATTCTCATGGTCTTCGTGGGGCTCTTTTTTTCCAGGGGAGCTTTGGAGCTTATGGATACGCCGGATGATGTCATCGATCTTTCCACTTTATATATGAAGATTTACTTCGTGGGCATGCCGTTTTTCATGCTCTATAACTACGGAGCCGCGGTGCTCCGGGCAGTAGGAGATACGAAAAGGCCGTTGTTTTTCCTGATTATTTCCGGTGTGCTGAATGCCGGGCTGAATCTGTTTCTGGTAGTCGTTTTCCATATGGGCGTGGCCGGTGTCGGTATCGCCACGGTGATTTCCCAGATGGTCTCCTGCGTGCTGGTGCTGATCTGTCTTTACCGGGCGGAGAGCAGCTATCAGCTTCGTCTCTCGAAGCTTACGATGAAGGGCGTTTATTTAAAGCAGATCTTTCAGGTCGGGGTTCCGGCGGGAATCCAGAGTACGGTCATCAATTTTTCCAATGTGCTGCTCCAGTCCTCGGTAAACTCCTTCGGCTCCATCGCTATGGCGGGTTACACGGCGGCCAACAACCTGCTGGGCTTTCTCTATGCGTCGGTGAACTCCATCACCCAGGCCTGCATGAGCTTCACGAGCCAGAATTACGGCGTGGGAAAATGGAAGCGGATGGATCGGGTGCTTATCGACTGCATGATCCTGACGACGGGCGTGGCGCTGGTGATCGGCGGCGCGTTCTATGGCTTTGGCCCGGAGATTCTGAAAATTTATACGGATAACGAGGAAGTCGTGCGAAGCGGTATGGAGATTCTGTCCTTTACGACGCTGACCTATTTCCTCTGCGGCCTCATGGATCTCTTCCCGGGAGCGCTCCGGGGCATGGGTCATTCCGCCGTGCCCATGATACTCTCCGTGCTGGGAACCGTGGGAACCCGGGTGGTCTGGATCTTCCTGATCTTCCCTCAGCATCGGTCCCTGGATATCCTGTTTATTTCCTATCCGGTATCCTGGCTTTTAACGATCCTGATGCAGGTGATCTGTTTTGGGTTTGTGAGAAAAAAAGTACACGAAGGCCTCCAAAGCAAAGGGGCTGCAGCCTGAAAAATGTTTGGTTTTCCCAAGAGAAGGTGACAAAATTCCGGTGCTGGCTGTGGATGAAAATATCATGTTGCCGCACCTTTTGGACGGCCACCCGAAGGATCAGGAGCGGCTTGACAAGGCGGTGGCGGAGATGGGCCTCATGGACCGGCGCGATAACCTTCCGAGTCAGCTTTCCGGCGGTCAGCAGCAGCGGGTCTGGCATTGGTCTTTCCATGGCGTGTCAGCTTTTTCTACAGCAGAACAGGACCATCGAGGCGGGGAAGGGCACGACCTTCCGGATTCGTTTTTACAACGGAGTCTCGCTGTGAGTTTTCCGGTACTCTTTCGGGGTGCAGTGCATGTATTTTCGGAACATGCGGTTGAAATAGCTGATATTGCTGTAGCCGCAGCCGGTGGCGATGGAGCTTACGGGCTCGGAGCCGGAGAGAAGCTGGTCGCAGGCCGCGCCGATGCGGTAGTAATTGATGTATTCGATAAGGGTCATGTGGACCTGGGATTTGAAAAAACGGCAGAACTGCCCTTCGCTCATGTGAAAGGCGGCGGAAAGTCCTTCGAGCGTCAGAATGGAGCTATAATGCTCCTGAATGAACCGGAGGATTTTTTTCGTGAGGAGGATTTTTGAGTCATCTTTGGGATAAACCGAGAAGGCTTGTGTCGCGGGATAGCGGCAGAGATAGTGCCAGATCCGGAGAAGTTCCGCCTTGATGAGGAGCTCATGGGAGGAAAAATCCTCCTGGTAAAGGGAGCGGATGGCCTCTAAACTCTGGCGGAGCGGTTCTGTCCCTGGGCTTTTCGGGTGAAAGACCGTCTGAAAAAGTAACTCGCCGGAGGTTTGCCGGTGGATGTATTTCTGCTGGATGTCGTCGTTTCCGTAGCTGCTGATGAGATCCAGACCGAAGACCACGGCGTAGAAGGTCAGGGGAACGCCGGGAGGGGCAGAGATGGAGTGGACTTCGCCGGAATTGAAAAACAGGATATCGCCGGCAGAAATCGGGAGTGCCCGGCCGTTGACGTGGGCAGTTCCGTTTCCTTCCGTGAGAAAAAGCAGCTCATATTCTTCGTGCCAGTGGGAAGTCACGCGCTCCGAGCGGGAAGGGTCTGAGGCAAATTCGTGGACCATGAGATGAAAGCGCATGTCGCCGTGGAGGACGGTTTCGTGGATTGTGCTGATGTCCGGTGTTTTCATGGAAGCCTCCTTAATTATTCAGGTCGTTCAAAGCAACAGGCCACAGGTCTACGCGCTGCTTCGGTCGGTGCTAAACGAGTCCCACTGGGACTCAGCACCCCGCACATTGCATGTGCTCTCGCTGCATTCGTAGCTTTTGTCTGAGGCTGATGGGCGTTCCGCCCATCCCAAAATGAAAATCCATCCTATTGCAAACAAATTTGCATAGTCTGATTTTTCATTTTGCTGATGCTCTGAACTATTATGTCAAATCTGTGTTAGAAATAGTGAAAAAACGTCAAGTATTTTCATTCTGGGATTAGTATAATACAACTATCAGGAAAATGAAAGTGTTCCGGAAGGCTTTCCGGAGGAAAAGGAGGACACTATGCAGTTTTGTGGAGAAAATGGCATTCTGACTGCCCGTCTGGGCGGTGAGATACTGCGTATTGAGCCCTGGGGAAAAGATTCCCTCCGTGTGCGGGCAACGAGATTTTCAAAATTTACCGATCAGGACTGGGCGCTTATAGAGACACCGGAAAAATGTCAGGCAGTCGTTGAGATCGGCGAGGAGGACCACTGGGTTGGTGACGGCACCATCGATAAAAAAGAGATTGCGTCCATCACTAATGGCCGCATCAAGGCAGTGGTAAACTTCCGCGGAATCATCACCTATTATCGTGACGGCAAGCAGTTCCTTCGCGAGTATTTCCGTTTTTACGATGGAACCCTCTGTAAAGAGAGCCGCTGCCTGAAGGTTGTAAACCGTGAGTGGAAGGGTGTCATCGGCGGCAGCGAGTATCAGCTGAATGTAAAATTCGAGAGCAACGATGGCGAGAAGATCTTCGGAATGGGACAGTATCAGCAGCCCTACATGGATCTCAAGGGCTGTGTGCTGGAGCTGGCCCAGAGAAACTCCCAGATTTCCGTTCCCTTTGCCGTATCGAGCCTTGGTTATGGTATACTCTGGAACAACCCGGCCATCGGCGAGGCCACCTTCGGAAAGAACTATACCGAGTGGACCGCCCGTTCCACGAAACAGATGGACTACTGGCTGACCGTTGCGGACGGACCGAAGCAGATCGTGGAAAATTATACGGCCGTTACCGGACGCGCACCGATGTTCCCGGAGGACCGGATGGGCCTGTGGCAGTGTAAGCTCCGTTACCGCACCCAGGAGGAAGTGCTCTCCGTGGCAAGACAGTACCAGAAGGAAGGTATCAAGATTGATCAGATCGTCATCGATTTCTTCCACTGGACCGTGCAGGGCGACTGGAAATTCGACAAGACCTACTGGCCGGACCCCAAGGCTATGGTGGACGAGCTTCATTCCATGGGAATCAAAGTCATCGTTTCCGTATGGCCTTCCGTGGACCGCAGAAGTGAGAATTTCCAGCCCATGATGGACAGAGGCCTTCTGATCCGCACCGAGCGCGGCGCTGACCAGACCTACGATTATCAGGGCGACTGCGTGGAGATCGACGTTTTCAATCCCGAGACCCGGAAATATGTCTGGGAGGTCTGCAAGAAGAACTACTACGATCTTGGCATCGACGCTTTCTGGCTGGATAACTCCGAACCGGATTACGGCGTTTACGATTTTGACAATTACCGCTATGCAGAAGGACCGGCTCTCTCCTGCAGCAACATTTACCCGCAGCTCTACAGCCGTGTCTTCTATGATGAGATGAAAAACTTAGGCGACGGAACTGTCGTAAACCTGCTTCGCTGCGCCTGGGCCGGAAGCCAGAAATACGGAAATGTGGTCTGGTCCGGCGATGTGCCCAGCACCTTTGAGGCTTTCTACGATCAGCTTCAGGCAGGCCTGAACATGGGCCTTGCGGGAATCCCATGGTGGACCACCGATATCGGCGGCTTCATGACCGACGATGTGAACGATCCGGATTTCCAGCAGCTTCTGATTCGCTGGTATGAGTTTGCCGTTTACTCCGCAGTTCTTCGTATGCACGGCGATAGAGGCCCCTACAACATTCCGGCCCTGGATGACCGCGACTGGGGCGGCGGATACCTCCACACCGGCCAGCCCAACGAGCTCTGGAGCTACGGCGAGGAGAATTACCGGATCATGAAGAAATATTATGACATCCGGATCTCCATGCACGATTACATCCGTGATCTTTATAAGGAAGCTTCCGAGAACGGTTCTCCGCTGATCCGTACGATGTTCTACGAGTTCCCGGAGGATAAGAAGTGCTGGGAGCTTCAGGATCAGTACATGTTTGGAAACGAGTATCTGGTAGCGCCGATCTTCCATCTGAATCAGTTTGAGAGAGAGGTTTACCTTCCCGAGGGAAGCCGCTGGACCGATACCAGAGACGGAAAGGTTTATGAGGGCGGTCAGACGATTCTCGCTGACGCTCCGCTGGATTCCATGCCGGTATTTAAGAAAACGAAATAAGGAATGATTTTTTAAGCGTTCCGCAGGGCTGTGAAAATGGCTTTGTGGAACGCTTTTTTGCTCCTTATTGATAAGAAATGACAAATAAGAACCGTTTACGCCCTTTTCCATCCATGTTAAGCATAATGGTTGTGTAAAACTAACCATTAGCATATATATAAGGTGGTGAGCGCGGAGACGATGGAGACCGCCAGATTCCTGCTGGATGAGGCTGCGATGAGCTTCAGGGCTATTATTATTACCGGCCCATGCCGGAAGAGAGCTTCGAAGAAGTGCTGAAAGAGAGCTGAGGCTTGTCTTGCATGGTGGCCGGAAGTATGGTATGATGGACTACAGTAACGCGATACAGTGTATAAGGAAGGAGCGGATGAATATGTATATTACCTGTTTGGATGTAGAGGGAGTGCTGGTACCGGAGATCTGGGTCGCTTTTGCGGAGGCCAGCGGGATTCCGGAGCTGAAGAAAACCACCCGGGAAGAGCCGGATTATGACAAACTGATGAAATGGCGGCTGGATATTCTGAAAGAACATGGTCTTGGACTGAAGGAGATTCAGAAAACCATCGAGACTATCGATCCTCTGCCGGGAGCAAAGGAGTTCCTGGATGAGCTTCGAACCTTTTCACAGGTGATCCTTATCAGTGATACTTTTACGGAGTTTGCCGCTCCGCTGATGAAGAAGCTGGGCTGGCCGACGCTGTTCTGTAATTCTCTTGAAGTGGCGGAAAATGGCGAGATCACCGGTCACAAAATGCGGGTGCAGCAGTCCAAGCTCACGACGGTGAAGGCTCTGCAGTCCATCGGCTTTGAGACCATTGCCAGCGGAGACTCCTATAACGATCTTGGCATGATCCGGGCCAGCAAAGCCGGTTTCCTTTTCCGTAGCACCGATAAGATCAAGGCGGAAAATCCAGATATTCCGGCCTATGAGACCTACGGGGAACTTCTGGATGCGATTAAAAAAGCAATGAAAGACTGAGCGGGTGGGCATGCTTCCGCCGGTACGGCGCACAGCGGGAGGCATGCGGGATTATGGAGAAAAGGACTGCAGCTGGACGACCAGATCCGGTGTTATGAGAATGCGATGGAAAGGTACAGCCTATGATCACACTAAATGATTACTTATATTCGGGAGATACGATCTTTCGGATTCTGCAGAATTATATGGACGATCTTCGGAAAGAAGCCAAGAAGAACCGCAATGAGATCGATATGATCCACTGTAATTTTCTCCTGCAGATCCGGGAGCTTCTGGCTCATAATGATTTCCTGACGGCCCAGTCCCAGCAGATCCGGGAGTTTTATAAATATATGGCCAGGGAGTATCCTTTCCTTGCCTTCACGTTTCGGGGGCGGATCAAATCCCTGATCCGGGCGGAGGAAAAATTCAACAGCTATATCGTAGAAGATATTTACAATTATTATGAGAAAAACGGAAGTTATCCGCCGATAGCCGAGCTGAAACAGCGCCTGGGCTGCTTTCGGGATCTTATCGCCTATCGGATTGTGATTTCCATGCCGAAATGTCATTATGAGGATGAGGCGGAGCGGGAAGCAGCGGAGATCCACTGTCTTTATGATATTGCCAATATTCTGCCGGGCTTTCTGGAGGAGAGGGGCTTTACCGCGGAGCCGGCCAACGGCGTGCAGGAGAGCACCTCTCACCTGATGGACGAGACCATCCGTCCCTATTACCGGGATTACATATCGAACCACGGTCCTTATGAATATCAGTCCCTTCACATCACCTTCTATGACAACAGCTCCAGAAGCTACATGGAAGTCCAGCTTCGGACGAAGGCCATGGACGATGTGGCGGAGATCGGTCCGGCCAACCACCTGGGCTACGAGAAACGCCAGGAAAATGAGATGAGCCGCCGGGAACTCATTCCCGTGGGCGAAAACCGTTACTTTGATGAAGCTTACGAGAGGGGCATGCGTCTCCTCAACCTGGAACTTTCCAAGCTGGACGTCAACATGTTCTCCGCAGAGAACAACAGCCTCATCAACGATGGCTGCGGCCTTTACCGGGGGCGATTGATTCTGCCTTATGAGCATTTGTCGCGGTTCCAGAATGATTTGATTGATTAAATAAGAACTGCCCTGCGGGGCAGTTTTTTTATGAAGATATGGACTTCCGCGAAATCGCCTAAGGCGGTGGAATACTCCATGACCTACGGCCTCATCGTCTGCGTGGAAAGCCTGGGAATTTTCCTTGAGAGCATTTTTGCGAAGGTGCATCAGGCAGGCGGAAACATGCGGATTCCCATGGCGGCGTGGGTTTTATTCTCTATCGACGCTGGGTGAAAAAGCCTCTGCCTGCAAAAATCGAACAATAACAAAAACGCTGTAAAACAGACGGAAAATCTGTCTTACAGCGTTTTCTTTAATCCTGAATTTCGTAAGCGTACAGCTCGTGAAGCGCACGGGTAGCGGCGATGTATCTCGCCTGGCGGACCAGAGGCCGCTGGTCTTTCGACGGGAAAATGGAGAATACCTGGTCAAACTCCAGGCCTTTCGCCAGATAGAAGGTGGTGACGGTGAGACCTTTTCGGAACGTGGTGCTGTCCCGGTGAAGAAGGGAGAGGGCATTTTTTACATCGAAACCTCTGGCGGAGAGTTTTTCACGGAGAATCTCGTAAGCCTGCTCGGCCTCCGCGGCGGTGCGTAGAATAACAGCGGCGGTCTCGAAAGCGGGAGCGTTGTCGGCGGATTGTTCATCCGGACAGGCAGAATTTTCAGAAGCTGGCACATCCTCATCCGAAGTCGCAGCTACCAGCTCCGGATCGAGACGAAGTTCCTGTACAACTGCATCCAGGGCCTGATCCAGAGAAGCAAAATTCTGTTCCGTCACCGGTTTTCCATGCCGGTCGAAGAGCTCCACATCATCCACGCCGGTGAGGGCATTGGCATAGGAGGAAATCTCCACGGTGTTCCGGTAGCTCTTGTTCATGACGATGCGGCGAATATCCTTCCCGAAAATCTTTGGTAGAAACGTAAGGGAGTCCTGCTTTTCATCGGCCATGGTCTGGGCCCGGTCGCCTAGAATCGTCATGCGGCAGGAGAACATCTGCTTTAGGATCAGATACTGGAGGCGGGAATAATCCTGCATCTCATCCACCACCAGATGTTTGATATCCTGGCGGCCCTGGCGCTTCTGAAGCCGGTATTTGAGATAAAGGATGGGATAAACGTCCTCGTAGGCAAGCTTCCGTTCTTCGGGCGGAAGGTCTGGCAGCAGGGGCAGCCCTTCCTCCTCCAGAAAACGGTTGTACAGCACATAGAAATCCCGCGTGTCGTACATCTGACGGAAACGTTCGATCAGCTCCTGTTTTTCCTCCTCTGGAAGGTCTTTGTTTTTCAGGGTCTCGACCTCATCGATAAAAGTATCTGCCACAGCATCCATGCGGGAGAGCAGGGGGATCTCGCCGAATTTATTATAGAAGAGATCCAGCATCTCCGTCTCGGTCATGGTGACATTTTTGTATTCCACAGGGGTGAAATCCATGAGTTCATCCTCCAGCCGGAGCAGGAAGCCTTCCATATGGGTGATGAAGCGCTGGGACTGTTTTTCCAGAGCCACAGGATCCTCCGTCTCGGATAAAAGATTCCGCTCGATCTGGTCGCAGCGGTCTTCGCAGTCGGCGGCGGTTCCCTTGAGCTGGCGGTAGGCGAAGAGATCGAAGCTCATTTCCTGAATGTTTTCCTCACCCAGTTCCGGCAGAATGTGGGAAATATAGTCGGAAAAAACGCCGTTTGGGGATAAGATCAGGATATTGGAAGATTTCAGGTGCTTCCGGTCATGGTAAAGGAGGTAGGCGATCCGATGGAGGGCCACGGAAGTTTTGCCGCTTCCGGCAGCACCCTGAATCACGAGAATCTTATCGCTGGTGTTGCGGATGATGGCATTCTGCTCCTTCTGAATTGTTCGGATGATATTTTTCAGCTGGACTTCGCCGTGGCTTCCAAGCTCGGCCTTCAGGATCTCATCGTCGATCTTGGTGTCGCTCTCGAAGGCGTAGATCATTTTTCCGCGGCGGATCTTGTACTGCCATTTGGCCGTGATCTCACCGGAAAGCTCGCCCATGGGAGCCTGGTAGGAAGCGGGCCCCTTGTCATAGTCGTAAAAAAGGCCGCTCACCGGGGAGCGCCAGTCATAGATCAGAGGAAGGGCGCCGGTTTTCTCGGCAAAGTTTCCGATACCGATATAGAAAATTTCCGGTTCCTCGTCACCCTCATAGCAGAAATCCACCCGCCCGAAGAAGGGAGAATCCAGCATTTTCCGGAAACGGTGCTTCAGAATCAGCTGTTCCTGGTTTGCGTTGATCTGATGGAGAAGGGCCTGCTGGTTGTCAAAATTTTCATAGCCGTACTCATCCATCTCGGTGTAGTTCTGCCAGTAGTATTCGTGCATGTCATCAATTTCCTTCTGGCCTTCCAGCAGGGATTCGTTGATGGAGAGGATGCGCTGCCGGATTTTTTCCAGAACTGCGTCCAGATAGGCCTGGCCGTCTCTGTTATCTATCATAAAAACCTCCAGATTGTCGTAATAAAAGGATAACGGCCCAGAAATGATTTCTGAACCGTTATCAGTATAACAAAGATTGCCTGCCTTCACAAGGTAGTTTCTTTTTCGTTTTGCTTGAAGATCCTGCGGGCGTAGGAGAGGAGCCGGGAGCGATCTTTTTCATCCAGTTTGAGATAAATGGTCATCAGCTCTTTTTCCTCCGGCGGAAGCTTCTCAAGAAAAGAAGAACCGGTGAAAAACTGGGGAACTGTGATGCCAAGTCCTCCGCAGATAGCGGACAGGGTGCGGTAAGTAGGAGTCGTGCCCTTCTGAAACATGTTCCGGACGGAACTTTCCTGCAGCTGGGAGCGTTTGGCCAGCTCATACTGGGTGATTCCGCGCTCTTTGCAGAGCCGTGCCACTTCGTTGGCAATTTCTGATTTTCGTATCTCCATGCGGAATCTTCCTGCCTTCCCGGATATTACAAATCCATTGACTGCCATAAGTATATCCGGGAGCGCTACTTTTCATAAGTAGGAAGAAAAAATGGTAGATACTGCTAAAAAGAGAATGAAGCCTTACTCCTTTCGTTTTCCGCGTTCGTTGTAATCATCGAGGAAGCAGTAGGCCTCGTTGTCTTTGTGATAACCGATGATCGTCCGGAGATTGACGTTCTGTACGCTGTTGAAAATGTTGGACTCGATGAAGGGGCTGGTCTCGCGGAAATGAGCGATGAGCTCTTTCATCTCGTCACGCTTGGAGCCGCGGCCGCCTCCGCAGGTCGCACAGTTCTCGGTGAAACGGCAGGCGCACTGGATGAAATGAAGATCGTTGGAATCTCTCCAGGCCTTGATGTCGGCTTCTTTCACAAGATAGAGGGGGCGGATCAGCTCCATGCCCTCAAAGTGCTGGCTGTGCAGCTTGGGCATCATGGTTTCAATCTTGGCACCGTAGAGCATGCCCATGAGGATGGTCTCGATGACATCGTCAAAATGGTGGCCCAGGGCAATCTTGTTGCAGCCGAGTTCTTTGGCGTGGGAGTAGAGATAGCCGCGGCGCATTCTCGCGCAGAGATAGCAGGGATTCTTGTCGATGCCGGCTACGACATCGAAGATCTCGGTCTCAAAAACGGTCAGCGGAATGCCTAAAATCCGGGCATTGTTCTGGATGATTTTCCAGTTGTCAGCGTTGTAGCCCGGGTTCATCACGAGAAAGACGAGCTCAAAGGAAACAGGGCCATGCTTCTGGATCTCCTGCATGAGCTTGGCGAGAAGCATGGAATCTTTGCCGCCGGAGATACAGACGGCGATCCGGTCTCCGTCCTGGATCAGCTGGTAGTCCCGGATGGCTTTGGTGAAAGGCCGCCAGATGGATTTGCGGAATTTTTTGATAAGGGACCGTTCAATTTCTTTTGTACGCTCAGTCACAGAAGCTTCTGAAACCATGCGCTCCAGGGAAAGGCGGAGCCAGGAGCGGTAGCCGCCATCAATATTGGAAGCGTTGTAGCCGTCCTCGTTCAGGATTTTGACGGCTTCCTTGCTCTGCTCTCCGGTGTGGCAGAGAATATAGACCGGTTTGTTTGCCGGAAGGTCTTTTTCCAGTGTTTCGATGGAACCCGGCTCAAAAAAGCCTTCCTCCGCGCTGTCCTCGTCCAGATTTTTTTTTATGGGAATATTGATGGCTCCCGGAAAAGAACCCCGGCGGAAATCCTCCTCTGAACGGATATCCAGGATGGTGATATTGGAAGGATCCAGATTTTCCAGTTCTTCCACGCTGATTGTATGCATAAATTCCTCCGTAAAATAGATATAAAAATTCAGTTTTTTGCCTTTACCATCATAAGGATTCACTTTTCAAAAGTCAACTGTTTTAACAGAAAATCCCAGTTGTTTTTCAAAAAAAGGGAGGCTATAATCGGGGTGAGAATGATAGAAGAGGAGTAGTAAGATGGTAGTAAAAGAAATTCCGTATTTTGATCTTTCGGAGATCTGCGATTCCGGCCAGTGTTTCCGGATGGAGCGGATAACGGAAAATGAATTTCAGATCCGTGCAGAGGATAAATACCTGAGAGCCACCCAGGAAGGTGAGACCGTGCGCTTTGACTGCAGCGAGGAAGAGTTCGAGACGTTCTGGAAACACTATTTTGACCTGGAAAGAGACTATGGCATTTATATAGAAGCGATTGACCCGGAAGACACCTATTTGAAAACTGCGGCGGAGCTTGGAAGCGGTATCCGGATTCTGAATCAGGACCTCTGGGAAATGATCGTCTCGTTTCTGATCTCCCAGCAGAACAACATCTTCCGCATCCGAAAATGCATCGACCGGATCTCAAGAAGATACGGCGAGGAAAAAAGAGCCGCGGACGGGACCGTTTATCATGCTTTTCCGACAGCGGAGGCCTTAAGTCAGGCCACGGAAGAGGAGCTTCGGGACTGCAACCTTGGGTACCGGGCAAAATATGTCCGGGACACAGCCCTTCGGGTAGCATCCGGTGAAGTAGATCTCGCTGTAATCCGGAAAATGACCTACCCGGAGGCCCGGGAGGAGCTTCTGAAGCTTTACGGCGTCGGCGTGAAAGTGGCGGACTGCATCTGCCTTATGGCCCTTCACGAGCTTTCGGCGTTTCCAGTGGATACCCATATCCGCCAGGCCCTGGAAAAGCATTATCCAGGCGGTTTCCCGGCGAAGCGGTATGGGGGAATGGAAGGTGTGCTCCAACAGTACATTTTCTATTATGAACTGATACATAAAGAATAAAAAAGCGGTCCATGTGAAAAAAACATGGGCCGCAAATTTTTTTAACGGTCGGGGGTCAGCTCAAAGAGCCGGGCCATCACGGGCTTGGGAAGAGCAACTTTCACTGCTTTTTCCAGAGGATCGTAGGAGGCTTCGGCGGTCTCAGGTCCCGGATAAATGCAGGAGAGGGCGATTTTTTCTGAGTCCAGGGCAGTACGGACGGCATCGGAGATGGGAAGGGTTACGCTCTCGGCAGCACCGCTTCGTTTCCAGACAGCGAGGTAGGCTTTTCCTTCGACGAAAAGGCCGAGACTCACGATCTCGTCGCTGTAGCCTGCAAGACCGAGGGGCCAGAAGGGGCGGGAGACGCGGATGTTCGGGCGGATGGTCTTATAGACGCTGAGGGCCTGTTTTACCAGAGCTTTCCGCTCCTCATCAAGCTTGGCCAGATGGCCGCTCTGATGGATGCGGAGAAGCATGGCGCTGACCATGTTAAAAATGACTTCCTCCCGGAGAGCGTCGGGGGAAATGCTTTCCTCATGGTTCATGGGATAAGCCCAGACTGCGGCCTGCTCCGGGGTGACGCCGGTGGGAGCATTGGCGGCGATGACGGCATACTGGAGATAGTTTTCCTGGTCGCTTGTGGACTGGATGCTACAACGGGAGAGCATGCCGTAATCCATACGGAGGCCGCCGCTGGAGCAGTTCTCAATGATCAGCTCCGGATGGCGCTTGAAAAGACCGTCCAGCCAGGAGATATAAGCCCGCTCGTGTTCCAGCATGCCCTCGCCCACGCTGTCGGCAGAGAGCTCCGTGCCGATGCCGGGCTCAATATTGTAATCCGTCTTGATATAGCCCACTCCGTATTCGCTGACGAGCCGGTCCACAACCTCGTCCATATGAGCGCGGACTGCGGGATTGCGGTAGTCCAGCTGGAAACGGCTGCGGTCGTAGACCCGTTTTCCGTGGCGGACAAAGAACCAGTCGTCGGGAAGCTTTTTCGCCAGGTCACAGCGGATGCCCATGACCTCCGGCTCCAGCCAGACGCCGGGAACCAGTCCTTTGCTCCGGATATAATCGGTGACTTTCTTGACGCCTTCCGGGAAGCGTTTGCGGCTCTCCTCCCACTCGCCGACGCTGTCCCACCAGTCGCCGTCGGCGTACCAGCCGGCATCGATACAGAAGTACTCGCAGCCAGCCTCGGCAGCAGCGTCCACCAGCGGATATTCCTCAGCGGCGGTGGGACGGCCCCAGAGACAGTTCATATAATCGTTGAAAATGACGGGCAGTTTTTCATTGTCCTGATTTTTTCGGCGGATTTTTCGGCGGTAGTCCGTGAGCGTGCCCATGGCATCGTCGAAGCCAATGCCGGTGACACCGACGGCGGCAGGAACGGTGGTGAAGCTCTCGCCGGGCTTTAAGTCCTTAAACCAGTGGGAGTAGGTCTCATTGGGGCCGCCCAAAGCCAGGTAAAAATGGCCGTTCTGGTCGCCGATCTCCCAGTGCCAGGAGCCGTTGTGGTCGATTTCCCAGAAAAGACCGGTATGTACCTCGGTGTTCTCGAGATAAGCCATGGGGAGATATTCCTTGGCGGACCAGTTTCCGGTGTTGGAGATGTGGAGATGGTTGGAGGAGCGCTGAATCGAAGGCTCCTGAACGAGCTCCATGCCAAGCTCCGGGAAGGTGTAGGCCTTCCAGTTGAGTTCCCGCTGCCAGCCGTTGTGGGGGATCATGACTTTGAGCTTTTCATCCCGGGAAAGCTTGCCCTCTTTTTCGATGCCTTCATAATGGAAGTTTGCGATGTAGTCGAGGGTCTGGGTCTCGTGACCGTTGTTTGTCACGGTATGCCAGGTGCGGATCACCGGGAGATCATCGTAGAACTGCCAGAAGGAGGCCGCGGTGACGCCGGTCTCTTCATCTTTGGTATGGAAGGTGAGAAGACGGCCAAATTCATTTCGCTCGTCGGAATGGGAGAGATATTTCATTCGATAGCCGGGAGCAGTGACGATGAATTTGTTTCCGTGGCGTTCATAAGGCCGGTCGAAACCGGCGAGGTTCATGCTGAGGAAGGGGAAGCCTTCCGGAATGGCCTCCTTTACCAGGTCCTCCTCATGGAGAGGGAGCGCAGAGAAATGGAGAAGCTTCAGATCCTGGCTGTCGGTGACGGCGAGCCGGATGTAGATCTGATTTTCGTGAATGTCGATGTACTGCATGAGAGACTCCTTTCTTGAAAAAATATAACGCATTTTTCTTTCATTATATCAGATAAAAATACTTGTGCAAATGGTAAGCTTGAGTTACACTGGAAGAAATCAGTATAGACAAAGGAGGAAGAGAAAATGGGATTTACAGGAGGTTATTATACTGGGGGAGGAAATTCGGCCGGAACGGTTATGGCTATCCTTCTGCTTCTGGCGGTGGTGCTGACCGTACTGGCTTTTATCTTCATCGTGCCGGAGAACCGGCGTGAGAAACTGAGTGCCTTTGGCAAGTTTCTCCATGATACCTGCAATTTCAACTATCTGCTGATTGAGAAAATCCTGCAGGCACTCTACATTTTCCTGACGGTTTTTGCTATTCTTATGGGTCTTTATACCCTGGTTCACAACTTCTGGGTAGGTCTGGCCCTGACGATCATCATGCCCATCGCGATCCGTCTGATCTATGAGTTTCTGATGATGGCGGTTCTGCTTCTCAAGCATGTGATCATGATCGACAACAAGCTGAAAAATCAGAACACAGTCGATAAGAAACCGAAAACAGCTGATCCGGAATTTATAAGCCGTGAGCCGAAAAAGCCCTCTCCGACACCTGCTCCGGCCAAGCCGGCAGTAAAGAAGGCTGCCCCGGCAACAAAACCCGCGGCAGAGAAAACGGCTCCGGCAGCAAAGCCCGCAGCAAAACCGGCTCCGAAAGCAGCGCCGGTGAAAGCAGAAACAGAGACTCCGGTAAAAACAGCCCCGGTTAAGAAAACGGTTCCGACAGAGACGGCTTCTGAGGCTCCGGTGAAGAAAGCGCCGGCAAAACCGGTCGTTGAGAAAGCTGCTCCGGCAGAGACGGCATCCGAGCCTGTCAGCGCCCCGGTCAAAACCGAAGCACCGGCCAGCCCCAAAGCCCGCTTTTGCACGGAATGTGGTTCTCCGCTGGATGAAAACGGCAAGTGCCCGAATTGCAGCAAATAAGCGGCAAGATTTCATAAAAGAATACGGTGTGGTTCCCATTTCGGAGCTGCACCGTTTCTTTATAAAAAAGAAAGGCGTATTGATGACGAAAGAAGAAGTTTTAAAGAAATATTTCGGTTACGACAGCTTCCGGGCGGGGCAGGAGATCCTGGTGAACGGCATTCTTTCCGGCCGGGACACCTTAGGCATCATGCCCACGGGAGCAGGAAAGTCTCTCTGTTACCAGATTCCGGCCCTTCTCATGCCGGGTATCACATTGGTTATTTCTCCTCTGATTTCCCTGATGAAGGATCAGGTCACAGCCCTCAATCAGGCCGGAATCCATGCGGCCTATTTAAACAGCTCCCTGACCCAGGGCCAGTACCAGACCGCGCTTCGGAACCTGATCCAGGGCCGCTATAAGATCGTCTATGTGGCTCCGGAGCGGCTTCTGACGGAGAGCTTTCTCTGGGCAGCTTCCCAGATCGAGATATCCATGGTGAGTGTGGATGAGGCCCACTGCATTTCCCAGTGGGGACAGGATTTCCGGCCCAGCTATCTGAAAATTCCGGATTTTGTAGAACAGCTGCAGGTGCGGCCTGTGGTCAGCGCTTTCACGGCTACCGCCACCGCCGAGGTCCGGGAGGATATTGCAGCTATTCTGGGGCTCCAGGACCCCGTCACCCTGGTCACGGGCTTCGACCGGAAAAATCTCCGCTTTTCCGTAAAACAGCCTGCGGATAAAATGGCGGCCACCCTGGCCTACATCATGGAGCACCCGGACGAATGCGGCATTATTTACTGCCTGACACGAAAGACTGTGGAGGAGGTACACAATGCCCTGGTGGGCCGTGGCTTTTCGGCCACCCGTTATCATGCGGGCTTAAGCGATGAGGAGCGCCGGGAAAATCAGGAGGATTTCATTTTCGACCGAAAGGAGATCATGGTGGCTACCAACGCTTTTGGCATGGGCATCGACAAGTCCAACGTCCGCTATGTGATCCACTATAACATGCCGAAAAATATGGAAAGCTATTACCAGGAAGCCGGAAGAGCCGGTCGTGATGGTCTCCCTTCGGAATGTGTGCTTTTTTATTCCGGACAGGATGTGGTGACGAATCAGTTTTTCATTGATCGGATGGAAGCAGCGGAAGGCATGGATGAGGAGACGGCGGCGCTGGTTCAGGAACGGGAGCGGGAACGGCTGAAAAAGATGACCTTTTACTGCTTCACCAACGAGTGTCTCCGGGCCTATATTCTCCGGTATTTTGGGGAGTACGGGGATAATTACTGCGGAAATTGCTCGAATTGTCTCACACAATTTGAAGAAAAAGACGTGTCGGAGACGGCGAAAAATCTCATCGGCTGTGTGAAGACAGCCAGACGGAGCTACGGAATGACGCTGATTGTGGATACGGTCCACGGCAGCAAAAACAGCCGGCTCATCCAGGTGGGCATGGACCAGAATCCCTACTACGGTACCTGTGAGGAGGAGCCAATCTACCGCCTTCGCCAGATCCTGAACCATCTTCTGGTGGAAGGTTATCTTTTTCTCACGGACGACAAATATCCGGTGCTGGAGCTCACGGAAAAATCAGAAGAAATCCTGAATGGCGGCACGCTTCTCATGAAGACCGCCAAAGAACAGCCGAAAAAAATCAAAGAGAAAAAGCCGAAGAAACGCCTGCTGGCCGAGGAGGGAGAGGTGGACTACGACCTCTTTGAAAAACTCAGAGGGCTTCGCATGGAGCTTGCGAAAAAAGACCGGGTGCCGCCTTATCTTGTTTTCACGGATAAGACTCTGACCCAGATGTGCCAGCTCCACCCGAAGACAAAAGAAGAAATGCTTATGGTAAGCGGCGTGGGCGAGAATAAATTCAGAAAATACGGGGAAGCGTTCCTTGCGCTTCTCAACGAAGAAAGGCAGGACTAAGAAATGTCATTAGTAAAAGCGGAAGAAGATCTCAAAAAGAAAGGAATGCTGGATCGCGTAATCCATCTGGCAGCTTCCACGGCGACGGTGGCGGAGGCCGCCGAAGCTCTCGGCGTGGAGCCCGGAATGATCGCCAAGACCCTTTCCTTTCTCCAGGAAGAGAAGCCGGTGCTGATTCTGACCGAAGGAACCGCAAAGATCGACAACCGGAAATACAAAGATACCTTCCATATCAAAGCCAAAATGATTCCCTTCGAGGAAGTGGAAACTCAGGTCGGTCATGCTCCCGGCGGCGTCTGCCCCTTCGGCATCAACGAAAATGTCATCGTCTATCTGGACGAAAGCCTGCGGCAGTTTGAAACCGTCTACCCCGCCGCCGGCGACGACCACAGCGCCGTGAAACTCACCGTGGACGAACTGGAAAAGATCGCCGGAGCCACGGGCTGGGTGGATGTGTGCAAATAAAAAGAATATACACTGTACTAGAAAGGAAAAAATAGTGAATGGAAATACAACGAATTGATACATACGCGGATAGCAGATTTTCTGAATGTGCGTTGTTTCAGCATGGATGTTTCCTTGTAGAGGGAAAACCTTATGAAATAGAAATTATTTCTGATTTTGAAGCGGTAGTTCGAGGAGAAGAAAAAGAAGTATATTTGAAAATCATCGAAGAATTTAGATTTTACGCTCCTCACATTACAAAATTTTATAATAGCCGGGGAAATATAATAAAAGAATATTCAACTGTTTTTATAAAAACGATTTCACTTGAAGAAATTCAGCCTTCACAGTTTTATGTAGATGAGGAAAAGATTTTTGCAATTCAAAAATTTGTTCATAGCGCAAATGATATTATAATTCCGGTAATGCCATATAAAGGGCGCTATATCTCTCTAGATGGTCATACACGTTTGTATTATGCAGTGTTAAATGAATGGAAAGCCGTCCGGGCCGTTGTGGAAAGTTCAGATGTGTATATTTTTGATTTTGTGAAAGAGGCACAAAAGCGCGAGATTTATACGCCACAAGGCATAAAAATGGTAAGTCATAGTGAGTATGAGAAAAAGTGGTATCAGTTTTGCGATGAGTATTTCAAGACACATTAAAATAGCTATCCTACACTGTCAAAAATGCGTCAATTTCCCTAATGAGCCCAATGGGCTCTTTGGAAAATTGACGTATTTTTACCCTCAGCCTAACAGCGCCAGACACTTCCTCAGCCACTCAATCACCATTTCCTCCCGCATG
Organism: Fusicatenibacter faecihominis; assembly: GCF_020686945.1. Lineage (NCBI taxonomy): Bacteria > Bacillati > Bacillota > Clostridia > Lachnospirales > Lachnospiraceae > Fusicatenibacter > Fusicatenibacter faecihominis. The sequence continues at coordinate 34,283 of NZ_JAJEPR010000025.1, forward strand.
ATAGCTCCCATCAGCACGAGATAATCGCCAAATTCATCTGCCTCACTGTCCGGTACGGCGGTAAATTTGGTCTGGTTGTTCCTGAGGTGCTTCAGGCGGGAGGAATGCTTGTGGAGCTGGTCCTCCAGGAGAAATTTCCGGTCCTCAGCCGGAAGACAGTTACAGAAAAAAATCTTCAGCCGGGAGATATCCTTCGGGGTAGGCTGCGGCTTCGTCTCAGAAGAAAGCCAGTCGATGAAATCCCTCCGCCCTTCCTCCGTGATATGATAAATTTTTTTCTCAGCTCCGTTGTCAGAAGGCTCCGTCTTATAAGCGACGCTGCCCTCCTCCGTGAGCTTCTTCAGTTCCGGATAAATCTGGCTGTGCTTGGCAGACCAGAACTCACACAAAGTAGATTCAAACTGCTTCATCAGATCATACCCGGTCATTTCCTTCTGATTCAAAAGTCCAAGAATTGCATATTTTAAAGTTCTCATCTAAATTCACTCTTTCTTTCGTATAAAAATCCTGTTTTTATCATACCATATCGCCAGAAATTTCCAACAGCTTTTTACCCAAATCCAACTAACTGTCTACCAAAGGGCTTTTTTTCTCAGATACACCCCAGCCTCACGCTCCGGAAGAGCTCAGACTTCATGTGGAGGCAGTAGAGAAATTCTTGGTTTGTCGGAATCTGCGTATGAGCGGAAATCCATTGTCTGAGCGAAGCGAGTTCTGGATTTCCGCGAATGCTCTTAGCAGATTCCGGCAAGCCTTAGAATTTCCTACTGCCGTAACTGAAGACGGAGTGCTTCCGGAGCATGGGGCGTCCTGTTTACAAAATGACGAAAATTACATGTAATATTTTATATGTCACTATTTACATATCGAGAAAGATGTGATATGATAGCGATGCATTGATATAAAATTAACAAAGGAGAGTAAAAAATGAACTTAGCCAAAAAACGATGGGTGACTCTGATTGCCTGCTGCTTCATCAATCTGTGCCTGGGGTCCATTTATGTATGGAGCGTTTTCGCTTCCTCCATGGCAGAATTTTTAAGCGCACATAACGGCGTTTCCCTGACAACTGCGGACCTGGCAATCGTTTATACCGTAGCCAATTCGGTTGGACCAATCACCATGATCACAGGAGGCTGGTTTAACGATAAATTCGGTCCGAAAAAAGTGATACTGGCAGGCGGCCTCATGGTCGGCATCGGTATGATTGCCTCCGGCTTTGCCACAAGCGTCGGCATGCTGGTAGTGACCTACGGTCTGATTTTCGGACTGGGACTTGGAATGACCTATGGAACGGCAGTCAGCAGTTGCATGAAATTCTTCCCGGACAAACGCGGCCTCATCGGAGGAATCACGACGGCCATTTACGGACTGGGCTCCGTGATCCTGCCGCCGGTGGTGACACTGATTGTCTCAAAATCCAGCGCCCCGACAGCCTTCAAAATCGTCGGCATTGCCTTTCTCATCATCATCTGCGGATGCTCCTTCCTGATGGAACAGTGCCCGGCTGATTTTAAGCCGGAAGGCTGGAATCCGCCGGCAGCTATGAAACAGGGCGGCGCGGAAAACAAAAACTGGAAAGAAATGCTGAAAACGCCTGTTTTCTATGTGATGCTCCTTCTTTTCACCTGCGGAGCCTTCAGTGGAATGATGGTTATTTCCCAGGCTTCCGCTGTGGCAGCAAATATGGTAGGAATGACTGCTGTTATGGCCAGCACGGCCGTGTCTGTTTTGGCAGTCTTTAACGCCTCCGGCCGTATTCTGGCAGGCCTTTTATCCGACCGGATCGGCCGCATCAGCACACTGACCATCGCGACCGTTCTTGGAGTTGCAGGTCTTCTGCTTCTCTATTTTACCGGAGAAGGCGGCTATGTTACCTTCTATATCGGAATCGCAGGCATCGGCCTCAGCTTTGGTTCCTTCATGGGCGTTTATCCTGGCTTCACCGCCGATCAGTTCGGCGCAAAAAACAACAGCGTAAACTATGGTATCATGTTCATCGGTCTGGCAGCGGCAGGCTACTTCGGACCGTCGGCCATGCGGAGTATTTACCGGGTGGACGGAGCCTATGGACGGGCCTTCCTTGTTGCAGCCGCTTTCGGAGCCGCAGGCTTTGTGCTTACCTTTGTATATCGTTTTTTCACCAATAAGAGAAAGAGAGGAATCTAAAAATGGAAAGAAAATATCCGCATTTATGTCAGCCCATCACCTTGGGAAATGTCACCTTCCGCAACCGCATGTTTGCTTCTCCGATTGGAGCCACCGACATCGACAAAGACTGTGTGCCCGGCGAGCGGACAAGGGCCTTTTATGAGCTCCGCGCAAAAGGCGGTGCAGCAGCTGTGACCATGAGTGAGCTCGTGGTTCATCCGGAAACCGATGGTTCTCATATGCTTCATCTGGACCTTGCCACCGTCGGTTCCCTGGCAGCCTTTACCTTTACGGCAGATGCCATCAAGCGCCACGGGGCAGTCCCGAGCGTGGAATTTTCCCATTCCGGCCAGTATGCCGGAACCTACATGGCAGACAAAGATAAAAAACAGGGCCTGACCCAGTACGGCCCGAGCGACGGCGTGCGCCCGGACGGCAGAAAAGTGACCGCCCTGACGAAAGAGCAGATCGCGGATATCGTGAAACGTTACGGTGAAACTGCGATCCTTGCAAAAAGAGCCGGCTTTGAGATGATCATGGTTCACGGCGGCCACACCTGGCTTCTGAATCAGTTCATGTCTCCATTTTTCAACCACCGGACCGACGAGTACGGCGGAAGCTTCGAGAACCGCATGCGCTTTACTATCGAGGTACTTCAGGAAGTGAGAAAGGCCGTAGGTCCCATGTTCCCGATTGAGTTCCGTATGAGCGGTTCTGAACTTTTCGAGGGCGGCTACGATCTGGAGGAAGGCGTGCGGATTGCCCAGGCGGTAGAAGAGTATGTGGATCTCATCCATGTCTCTGCCGGTTCCTACCAGTTTGGCTTTTTCAAAACCCATCCTTCTATGTTCTCCGAGCACGGCGTGAATGTTTATCTCGCTGAGGAGATTAAGAAACATGTGAAAAAGCCTGTGGCTACGATTGGTGCCCTCAACGATCCGGAGCAGATGGAGGAGATCATCGCTTCCGGCAAAGCAGATGTGGTCTACATGGGCCGTGCTCTGCTGGCAGATCCATACCTGCCCCAGAAGGTCGTTTCCGGAAATGATGACAAGATCGTGAAATGTCTCCGTTGCTTTACCTGCATGGCGGAGCGCCCCACGACCCAGACCAGAAGATGTACCGTCAACCCCCTGATCGGAAGAGAGATCGAGGGAACGGAAGTTCTTCCGGCAGCTGTGAAAAAGAAAGTTCTCGTTGTGGGCGGCGGCGTGGCAGGCCTCAAAGCGGCTGTCACTGCAGCGCTCCGCGGTCACAGGGTTGTGCTCTGTGAGAAGAGCGACAAGGTCGGCGGTATCTTAAAATGCGAGCAGGCCATCGATTTCAAACAGGAAATGTATCAGCTTGGTCTTTCCCTGGAAGCACAGGCAAAGGAGGCCGGTGTGGAGATCCGCTGCAATACGGAAGTTACCCCGGAGTATGCGGAGAAGGAAAATGCCGATGTCATGATTCTCGCTGTTGGCTCCAATCCCATCGTTCCGCCCCTTAAGGGTATCGACGGGGACAATGTGGTCATCGTCAACAATTATTATCTGGAAAAAGAAAAAGTCGGGGATTCCGTGGTCGTTCTCGGCGGCGGTCTGGCAGGCTGTGAGGCTGCCATTCATCTGGCCCAGGAGGGCAAAAAGGTTCATCTCGTGGAGATGCGCCCCGAGCTTGCGCCGGATGCCAACATTCGTCACCGTCCGATCCTGATGCAGATGGTGGAAAAATATGTGGAGGCACATACCGGCTACCAGGGTCTGGAAGTCACTTCCGAAGGCGTGATCTGCAAAGATCCCGAAGGAAAAGAAGTGCTGGTGCCTGGAAAATCCGTGATCTGCGCTGTGGGCCAGAGAGCCAACCGCGCCGCTGTAGACCAGCTTCGTGACTGCGCGCCCGTCGTTCGCGAGATCGGCGACTGCGTCCGTCCGAGCAACATCACCAGCGCCATCTACATGGGCTACCATGCAGGACTTGATGCATAAATTATAAAAAAGAAATGCGCTCCGGACGAAAAAAATCCGGGACGCATTTTTTTTATGATAAACTATAGTCAGAAAGAAGGATAAGAGAAGGAGGAGAGGGGAAATGTTTTTTCAATCAACTGCAATTGTGATTCTGTTGTTGTTTTACGGATGTTATTATATGAAACTCAAAATAGCTTTTTTACAACTGCTGCCTGGTGCAGCTATCGAAGATAATATAGAAAAAGGAATAAAAGCGTGCCGCGAGGCCGGGGAGAAGGGTGCGGATATCGCGCTGTTTCCTGAAATGTGGAGCAGCGGCTATGTATTTCCACATGATGAAGAATGGCTGAAGAAAAACACAGTTTCCCTGGACAGTGCATATGTAAAGAGATTTTCAGGGCTGGCCCGGGAACTTCAAATGGCAATCGCGATCACACTGCTGGAAAAGCATGAGGCTAATCCCAGAAATACCGTCTGCCTCTTTGACCGGCATGGAAAGCTGGTTTATCGCTATTCCAAGGTACATATCTTTTTCTGGAGCAGGACACTTATCTTTTTGACACCACCATCGCGGAAAATATCGGCATTGCCCGAATCCTTCTCCGCGATCCGGATATCTGCCTGATGGATGAACCCTCCAGCGCCCTGGATGCCCTCCATGAAAAAGAGCTTCTCCACACCCTGAACACCGAATATGGGGGGAAAGACCCTGCTTCTCATTTCTCACCGGAGCAGCACCCTCACCGGCTGCGACCGGATCCTGAAAATGGTTGAGGCGAGAAAATAAAGCTGTTGTTTTTCTCCAGAGTCTGTTATACTTTTGGAAGAACAAGAAAAAAGGAGAACAACAATGGAAAATAAGGTATTAGCCACCGTAGCAGGTGAAGAGATCACAGAAGCAGAATTCAACGCATTTTTACAGAATGTGCCCAGAGAGCAGCAGGCTTATCTCTCCAACCCGGCCATGAGAAGCCATTATCTGGACCAGCTCATTGCCCTGCATCTTTTTGCAAAGGACGGAGCCGATCAGAAGCTGGATGAGACTGAGGAGTTTAAGAACATGATTGCCAACGCGAAACGCGACATTCTGGCTCAGATGTCCATGGCAGAGGCTCTGAAAAATGTGACCGTTTCCGACGAGGAGATCCGCACCTTCTATGAGGAAAATAAAAATCAGTTTACCAAAGGCGGAAAGGTCCGCGCAAAACACATCCTCACCGACAGCGAGGACAAATGCAAGGAGATCCTGGAAGAGATCGAGAACGGCACCAAAGCCTTCGAGGTAGCTGCTCAGGAATATTCCACCTGCCCCTCCGGCCAGAAGGGCGGAGACCTAGGAGAGTTTGGCAGAGGCCAAATGGTAAAAGAGTTTGAGGATGCAGCTTTCAACGGCGAGGTCGGCAAGGTCATCGGTCCGGTGAAGACCCAGTTCGGTTATCACCTCATCAAAGTGGAGAACCGTACAGAGGAAACCATTGCTTCCTTTGACGAGGCAAAAGAATCCATCCGCAGAAACCTTCTGAATATGAAGCAGAATACTGCTTATAATGAGAAGGTGAAAGCCCTGAGAGAAAAATACAACGTGAAATAAGAAATACATATCTGTGGCGCAGTCTGGGCAAAACCTCCTGCGCCACAGGTGTTAAAAGGAAAAAAGAATGAAACAGGAATACTATTTTCAGCAGATGAACCGGGAAGAAAAGCAGGTTTACCGGGCTATGTACGATGGCTTTACGGCGCTGTCGCCGGAATTCCCGGTCCTTCGGCTGGAGCGAAAAGAGCTGTCGGAGATTTTTTTCAGGCTCCGGTTGGACCATCCCGCGATTTTCTATGTGAGCAGTTTCACCTATCGCTTTTTCGACCAGGCAGACTACGTTCATCTGATTCCGGAATACCTTTTTGAGAAGAAAAAGATCAAAGAACATCAGAAAGCGCTGGAAGGGCGGATCACCCGGCTTCTCCGGCCCATGCAGGAACTGACGCCGGAGGAACAGGAAAAGAGCATCCATGATTTTATCCTGGAAAATGTGACCTATGACAAACTGCAGAAACAGTACTCCCATGAGATCATCGGGCCGCTCCAGCAGGGGATTGGCGTCTGCGAGGGCATTGCCAAGACCGTGAAACTTTTCTGCGACCGGCTAGGGATCGACTGCCTGATTGCCGTCAGCGAGGCGGATCCGGAGCATGGAGTCCGCTACCGTCACGCCTGGAATCTGGTAAAAATCGGCGGTTCCTGGCTGCATCTTGACGCCACTTTTGACAATTCCCTGAAGCGATACGGGACAAAAAGGTACGATTATTATAATCTGGAAGATCGTCAGCTTTTCCGGGACCATCAGCCGCTGATCGCTCTGGTGCCGGCCTGCACAAAAAGCGATGCCTTTTATTACCGGGTGAACCGCCTTTCCCTCACCAAGACCGAGGAGGTGGGCAAACGGCTGAAAGCAGTTCTGAGGAAAAAGCAGCCCTGTTTTGTGTTTCACTGGCGGGGAGGGGCGTTGAACCGCTCCATTCTGGAGGAAATCTTAAAGGAAGCGGAAGCAGCCGCAGCGGCCAAGGAAAAGCATGTGCGGCTTTCGGTGAATGTGCCTCAGGCTGTGATCCAGGTGAATTTCGTGGACCAGCCTGTCGGGGAGGAGATTCTGACGGAGGAAGCCAACGAAGGAGAAGAAGGAGGCTGAAGGATGGATGGAAAAAAGATGGTTGCAGCAGAGGAAAAACATCTCATACCGCTGGATAAAGTCAACGGTTATGAGGTAAGACCCGGTTTTTATGGAATCAACGGGGCAACGGCGCTCAGGGAGGGCGTGAACTTTACAGTTTCTTCCCTGGAAGCGGCGGGCGTGGAGCTTCTTTTGTACCACAGAGGGGAAAAAGAGCCCTATGCAGTGCTGCCTTTTCCGAAACACTACCGGATCGGAAGCGTTTATTCCATGATTGTATTTGGCCTGGATATCTGCGATTTTGAGTATGCTTACCGGGTAGATGGCCCCTATGCGCCGGAAAATGGCCTGATTTTTGATAAGACCAAACCGCTTCTGGATCCTTATGCGAGGGCGGTTACGGGTCAGAGCGTCTGGGGGGAACGGCCCAATCAGGATCATGAATACCGGGCCAGAGTGGTGGTCAATGATTTTGACTGGGGAGACCATGTGGATCCTGTCCGGCCGATTCAGGATCTGATCATTTATGAGCTCCATGTCCGGGGCTTTACCAGAGACGCTTCTTCTGGCGTGACGCATCCGGGAACCTTTGCGGGAATCCGGGAAAAAATTCCTTATCTGAAGGATCTTGGAATCACAGCCGTGGAGCTGATGCCCATTTTTGAGTTTGACGAAACCATGGGAAGGCGGGAAGTCAATGGCAGGATGCTTCTGGATTACTGGGGCTATAATCCGGTGAGCTTTTTTGCACCAAACACCAGTTATACCGCGGAAAAAGAGTTTAACCGGGAGGGAGATGAGCTGAAAGCCCTGATCCGGGAACTGAATGCCAGCGGGATCGAGGTGATCCTGGATGTAGTGTTCAACCATACGGCGGAAGGAAATGAAAAAGGGCCGATCTTTTCTTTTAAAGGTTTTGATAACCGGGTTTATTATATGCTGACGCCGGGAGGCTGGTATTATAATTTCAGCGGCTGCGGCAATACGCTGAACTGCAATCATCCGGTGGTGCAGCAGCTGATCCTGGAATGCCTGCGTTACTGGACCATTGAATACCATGTGGATGGATTCCGGTTTGATCTGGCAAGTATTCTGGGAAGGAATGAAGACGGTTCCCCCATGAATCAGCCGCCTCTTCTGAAAAATCTCGCGGAAGATCCCATTCTCCGGAATGTGAAACTCATTGCGGAGGCCTGGGATGCCGGCGGACTTTATCAGGTGGGCAGTTTTCCGGCGTTCACCCGCTGGGCGGAGTGGAATGGAAAATACCGGGATGACATGAGAAGTTTTCTGAAAGGAGATTACTGGTTTGCCCAGGCGGCGGCCAGCAGACTCACGGGTTCCCTGGATCTCTATACCGGTCAGTATAAAGGCTATGATTCTTCCATCAATTTCCTCACCTGCCATGACGGTTTTTCGCTCTGGGATCTTTATTCTTATAACGGGAAACATAACGAGGCCAACGGCTGGAATAATTCTGATGGAAATGACGACAACCGGAGCTGGAACTGCGGAGTGGAAGGGGAAACGGAGGATCCGGATATCCGCGCCCTTCGTCTTCAGATGATGAAAAACGCCTGTGTGGCCCTGATGTGCAGCCGGGGAACGCCCATGTTTCTGGCAGGAGATGAATTCGGGGACACCCGTTTTGGAAATAATAATCCTTATTGTCAGGATAATGAGATTTCCTGGCTGGACTGGAAGCGGCTGGAAACCAACCAGGAACTTTACCGGTTTTTCCGGAAAATGATCTGGTTCCGGAGGGAACATCCGGCGATCCGGAGTGACCAGGAGCCTTCGGAAACTGGTTTCCCGGCGGTGAGCATTCATACGGACCGGGCCTGGGACTGTTCTATTGACCGGGAGACAAAGGCTCTTGCGGTCTGCTATGCGGGAAAGACGGATCAGGGAGAAGATCTGGTGTATATGGCATTGAATGTCTACTGGGAGGAGCAGAGTTTTGAGCTGCCAAAGCTCCCGAAAGATTACGAATGGAGATGTTTTGTGGATACGGCTCTGGATGGAATCGGAGAAGAAAATGGCGAAGCAGCCATTACGGAGTACCGGCTTCATCCGAGATCTGCAGCGGTATTTGTAGGGGTTCGGCGAAACAGCTGATTTGATTTCCGTGAGCAGCGAACCGGGTACCATGCCTGCATGGTTATTTGGCGCTGCAGCGGAATCTGGTTAGGAGGGATATTTATGGCAAAAGAAGCAGCAACCATTGAACTGATCTGGGACCTGATGAGAGGAAGAACGGACGACATCAGCCGGGTGGAGTATTTTCCACAGAAACCGGCTTTTCCGGCGGATCTTCCCTATGAGCAGCCTTTTGAACGCACCTCGCCGGAAGCCGAAGGCCTTCCTTCTAGGCAGATTGAGGAGCTTCTTCGGGCTCTGAAGACGTCCAAAGAACTGCACATGCATACGGTGATGATCCTGAAAGGCGGTAAAGTCATTGGGGAGACGGCTTTTTATCCCTATCGACAGGAGCTCTGGCATGCCACTTACTCCATGTGCAAGAGTGTGACTTCCATGGCTATCGGGCTTCTGATCGCGGAAGGAAAACTTTCTCTGGATACAAAAATCGTGGATGTTTTCCGGAAAAATGTAAGCCTTTTTGGCTTTATCCGGCAGAAAGATCTCACCGTGCGCCATCTTCTGACGATGACCAGCGGCGTGTCCTTCAATGAGACCGGAGCCATCTCCGGAAACGACTGGGTGAAGGGCTATCTGGAAGCCTTCTGTCACCACGAGCCGGGAACGTATTTTGAATACAACAGCATGAATACATACATGCTTTCCGCGATCATCACCGAAATCACAGGGGAGACCATGCTGGATTACTTAAAGCCGAGACTTTTTGCACCTCTGGGCATCACGAGGGTCTTCTGGGAGACCTGTCCCAAAGGAAAAAACAAGGGCGGCTGGGGACTCTTTCTATGTGTGGAGGATATGGCGAAGCTCGGCCAGCTCTATCTGGACGGCGGAAAATGGAAAGGGCAGCAGGTGATTCCTGAAGACTGGGTACGAGAGTCTGTGGATGCAAAGGTCGTGCCGCCGGCAGATACCGGTTTTCCGGGCTATGGCTATCAGATCTGGGCCTGTAAAAGAGCGGGCCAGTTCGCCTTCAACGGCATGCTGGGGCAGAATGTGTTCGTTTATCCCGATGTGGACATGGTGGTAGTGACCACGGCGGGAAATGAGGTGCTTTTCAACAGCAATGCCCTGCAGGATGTGCTGGAGGAGCATCTGCCTCCGGAGAGCGCTTATCTGTCGCCGCTTCTCGAGGACAAGCGGGCCTATCAGAGTCTGCTGGCTTATCAGTGGGAGCTTTCGCATCCGGCACCGGCAGCGCCGGCTCTCCGGTACGGGGGCTGGAAACGGGATAACCGGCGGAAAAAAGCTTCCGCAGGAAGACTTTCTCAGACGGACAGCTGGAAACGGGAAAAAAGATGGCTGGATCCCGGCGAGCTGAGCTGTAAACAGCGCGTTCTTGACGGCAGGCGCTATGTGATGATGACGCCGCAGGCAGGACTCTTTACCTTGATGGGACAGGTTTTCCACAATAATTATACCGATGGCATCCGGGAGCTGGGCTTCCATATGGAAAAGGAACGGTTTTACCTAGATGTGCGGGAAGGCGAGAAGAATGTGGCTCTTCCGGTGGGCTTTGGAAAAGCGGAATATGCGAGCATCGATTTCCACGGCGAACCCTATCTCTGCGCGGTGGAAGGAAGATTTGCCTCCGATGAGGATGGGAGAGAGGTGCTGGCGCTGACCATTTATTACCTGGAAGATGCGATCCGGAGGAGAATCAAGATTTTCTTTGAGGAAGAGAAGATCGAAGTCCACTTCAGCGAAGTGCCGGGGAAGAAGATTATATTGGATGGCTTGGCATCCATTACGTCGGTGTTGTCCGATGTAGCGGTGGTGAGGAAGATACGGGAGAAAGGGAATGTGGATTTGCTTACGGTGGCAATGGAAGGAACTATTGAGCCGGTGGTTTTCGCAAAGCGGATAATATAAGCTTTGACGAAAGCTGTGGGAAATGCATGCGAGAGGTCGTCGTCTCCTCGCTGACCGCTTCCCAAGGCCCCGCTTTAGAAATATGCAAAGGGGCGGCTCGGAGTCGCGAGCCCGCCGCCCCTCTGCACTCCCCGCTGGGCCCGCTTAGAAAATAGGGTGCTTACGTCAGACTACTATTGTGTGAAATGACGTAAGCCCCCTATTTTCTAGCGTGTCCCAGAAGGGGGGAGCACGAGGAGGAAACCAGGACTGCAAGACTCCGCTGGTTTCCCCCTCGTATTATCATTTCCTACGCTTTCCCAAAGCGTAAATTATTTTGTTTTAGAAATCAACTTCTGTTCCATAATATGTGCAAGTCAGCAGCTTCTCCATATTAGCGGGATCAATTGCTCTCGGGTTAGATCCTGTGCAGGCATCTCCGACAGCCAGCTCAGCGATCTTCGCAACCTTCTCCTTGAACTCCTCTTCATTGATACCGAAATCTTTCAGAGTCTTCGGAATATTCAGTTTTACATTGAAGGAGTCGATCTTTTCGCAGAGGCTGTTGATCAGAGCCTGCTGGGAAGTTCCCTCAAGCCCCATTCTGCGGGCGATCTCAGCGTAGCGGCCTGCAGCTACCGGATCTTTTGCGTTATATTTGATTACATACGGCAGATAGATAGCGTTTGCACAACCGTGAGGAATATGTCCGGTGGAGAAAGCGGCTCCGGTCTTATGAGCCATAGAATGTACGATACCCAGCAGAGCATTGGAGAATGCCATACCAGCCAGGCACTGTGCGTAGTGCATCTGCTCTCTTGCAACTTTGTTTCCGTTGTAGGAAGCCGGCAGATACTCGAGAACCATCTCGATGGCCTGCAGAGCCAGCGGATCGGTGTACGGACAGTTCAGGGTGGAAACATAAGCCTCGATGGCGTGGGTCAGAGCGTCCATGCCGGTGTAAGCAACCTGTTTTACCGGAAGCCCCATAACCAGATCCGGATCAACGATAGCTACATCCGGGGTGATGTTGAAGTCAGCCAGCGGATACTTGATACCAGTGCTGTAATCTGTGATAACGGAGAAGGCAGTTACTTCGGTAGCAGTACCGGAAGTAGAGGGGATAGCAGCGAATCTTGCTTTCTGTCTCAGCTCCGGGAAGCCGAAGGGAGTGATGAGATCCTCAAATTTGATTTCCGGATACTCATAGAAAGCCCACATAGCCTTTGCTGCATCGATGGGGGAACCGCCGCCCATTGCTACGATCCAGTCGGGCTGGAACTCCTGCATCACTTTTGCACCTCTCATGACAGTCTCAACAGAGGGATCCGGTTCTACGCCTTCGATAAGCTGCACTTCCATGCCGCCCTCTTTCAGGTAGTTTACTGCGCGGTCAAGAAAGCCTTGACGCTTCATGGAGCCGCCGCCTACAACCAGAACAGCCTTTTTACCTTTCAGGTTTTTCAGCTCTTCCAGACATCCTTTTCCATGGTAAATATCTCTCGGTAATGTAAATCTTGCCATGTTTGTCATCTCCTTTTAATTAAAAACATTTTGGTAAGCTTGAAACAATAAACTGCACAGCCGTACATATAAAAATATTTTTTTCGGCTGCATTTTCGAGGTTCTTACCTCTCGATGCCCTTATTATAACTCTGTTAAATAATTAACGCAAGTGTTTTTTGTCTTTTTTTTAACAAAATTTTTGAGATGAAGCTTGATCATGCGAGCACGAAGAATTTTTTAACAAATGTAGCAAGAATTCTCCCACCTCTTCAGGTGGTGAGATGAATTGCACATCTGAGCATATCTGCTC
>NZ_JAJEPR010000026.1:0-46779 GCF_020686945.1 Fusicatenibacter faecihominis
ACCGGAAATCATAAAAGTAGCTGTATAGCTCGAAAGAGTAAACAGTAGTGGTGTCATGGACGCACCCTGAAAAAGGCAGTATCCCGCCTCTATTCAGATGCTCTGGTAACTCAGTTACCGAGCAGTTCACATATGTCTTTGCGAAAAACAAGGGCGAAAGAATGGCCATTAGGAATGGATAAAAATAAAACAGGTGATTGTGGAACGATCAAAATTTGTCTGCAATTGCAAGCTTAAATAAGAAAGGAATGATAAAAAGATGGAAGGAAAAAAGAAAAATCTTGCAGAATCAGGAAATGAAATCAACACAGCAGAACTTTTAAAACGCCTGGAACATCCCTCCGGCCGGGTAGATGTTGTGCTGGATACGGATACGTTTAATGAGATCGATGACCAGTTTGCATTGGCTTATCTGATCTGCTCAAAGGAAAAATTGGATCTTCAGGCTGTCTATGCGGCTCCGTTCTCAAATGAGAAAGCCAAAGATCCGGCAGAAGGAATGGAAAAAAGCTACCAGGAAATCCTGCATATTCTGACATTAATGGAGAGAGATGATCTGAAGCCTGCGGTTTACAGAGGATCAACGTCTTTCCTTTCGTCAGAAACAGAACCGGTTCTTTCAGAAGCGGCAAAGGACCTTGCTGAAAGAGCAATGAAGTATACAAAAGAGAAACCATTGTATGTAGTATCTATTGGAGCGATTACAAATATAGCTTCCGCTCTTCTTTTAAAGCCGGAAATCCGGGAACGGATGGTTGTTGTCTGGCTGGGAGGCCACTCTTTGCACTGGCCGGATACCAGAGAATTTAATATGGAACATGATGTTGCGGCGGCAAGAATTATTTTCGGCTGCGGCGTGGCCCTGGTACAGCTGCCTTGCGCAGGTGTCGTCTCCGAATTTGCGACAAGCGGCCCGGAACTGGAATATCACCTTAGAGGAAAAAACAAACTTTGTGATTATCTTGTGGACCTGACGAAAAGCGAAGCTGAAAAATACGCAAAAGGCAAAGCCTGGACAAGAATTATCTGGGATGTGACAGCGGTAGCATGGCTTCTGGATGGTGATTTCGAGGAAGATTACCTGGTACATAGTCCGATTCCGGGATATGACAATCATTATGTGTTGGATCCTCAGCGGCATTTTATCCGTTATGTGTATCATGTGAAACGGGATTCACTGTTTACGGATCTTTTTGCAAAACTGGGAAGAAGCTGATGTAGTGACGATTCCCGCAGAAGTGAAGCACTGGCACGGGGCAAAGAAGGATAGCTGGTTCAGCCATCTGGCTGTGGAAGTTCCTGGCGAAGAGTGTAGCAATGAGTGGTGTGAACCGGTGAGCGATGAACAGTACGAAAGTCTTGAAAAATAAAACGGAGAGTGCAGAGCTTTTCACCGGCCCTCATCAGCGCGGCCATAGGTCCGCCTTTTAACACGGTTATCGGCCAGTGCATGGGAGCAAAGACATTCCCCAGGCAGAGCGATATTTCCAGGTAATCTGAGAATAAAAGCTGTTCTTCCGTAAAAAGAAGAATGGCTTTTTTCTGTATAAGCGTAGCTTTCTGACGGATTGTGGACTATAATAACCGTAGTTCATGCGCGGGATCTTCACGGCCATCCAGTGAAAATATCGGCGCTGGAGACGTTAAGGAGAGAAAAATGGCACTGCCGGATACATTTGATAAATTGAAAGAGCTGCTCGCTCAGGACCAGTTTGAGGTGCTTCTGGATGAGGAGAACAAAGAAGAAAAACAGGAGATCCGTCTGGTCTATCTCATGAACGACGCGGTGGAAAGCTTTCTGGTCTTTCACGAGGCCAGACTCACGGGAGAGTACCGGAAGGAGTACGAGGGGGAGCTGGTCTCTTCCCTGAGTGAAAAAGAAAAGGACGAGATTCCGGGGCCCCGTTATGTTCTCGTGGTTCATCAGGGAGAGACTGTGGTGACGGTGTTTTTCGAGGCGCTCTCTCTGGAGGTAAACTGCTACGATTACGGAGAGGTAGGTCATTTCTGGATGAAGGGCTGGGAATATCTCCGGCTTCTGGAGTACCGGCTTGCCATTCTCCGGGATAAGCGGGACTACCTGGGGGAGAGCTTTTGCAGCAGGGAGGAGGTCGCGCTCTCGGAGCTGACGGCTTTCCCGCCTCTGAATTACTGCTGTTATCCTTCTGTTTCCAAGGAATATATCGTTCCCCGGGAAGAACCCTGGACGCCCAACAAGGAAGCTCTGGCTGTGATGGAAGGAATGGCGGAAAAAGTGGGAGATAGGAGCTTTCTTTTCTGGCTCGGCATTTATCGGCGGTTTTCTTTTTGCTTTCTGGCCCGTTTTCTCGCGAACCGGCTTCACAAAAACGCTCACGCACCGCTCGTGGATCTTCTCGCAGAGCGCCTGAAAGCAGCGGCGGCGCTTTACCCCAGGCGATTCTTCCCCGAGATGGAAGGCCGTCTCGCTCTGGCCGAAAAACGCCGCCAGTTTCTGGAAGCCCAGGGAATCCACGCCGATATCATCCGGGAAGAGCCCTTCACCACCGCCAGGGATTCCATCGAAGGCAAAGTCTATGTGATGCGCTGGAAAAAGAGCGGAACGAGCAGGAAAGTTGTGGTGGAGGAAATAAAAGAAAACTAAAGTCAGGAGGCATATTTTATGCAGGCAACAAAAGACAACCGCCTGGGTACAGAAAACATCACCCGGCTGATGATCTCGCTGGCCATCCCTTCGGTGCTGGCACAGATCGTAAACGTACTTTATAACATTGTGGACCGGATCTACATCGGGCGGATTCCGGGGGTGGGGGCTGTGGCCCTCACCGGCGTGGGCATCACCTTCCCGATCATCACGATCATTTCCGCCTTTTCCGGCTTCGCAAGCGGCGGGGGTGCTCCATTGGCGGCCATTGCACTGGGACAGGGAGATCGGAAACGGGCAGAAAGGATCCTGGGAAACGGTGTTTCTATGCTTCTGTTCTTTACCGTGATTTTGATGGCGTTTTTCTTCGTGTTCCAGAAGCCGCTGCTCTATGTATTCGGGGCCAGTGACAATACGATCGGCTATTCCTCGACCTACATCAGCATTTATCTTCTCGGCACAGTCTTCGTGGAGCTGGCTGTAGGCCTCAATACTTTTATCAGCGCCCAGGGCCAGGCCCGGACCGCCATGTTCTCCGTACTGATCGGAGCCGTGGTCAATATCGTGCTGGATCCGATTTTCATCTTCGTTTTCCACATGGGCGTGGCAGGCGCGGCCGTGGCCACGATCATTTCTCAGGCCTTAAGCGCCGCCTGGGTTTTACACTTTCTCTGCTCGGAAAAATCCGGAATCCGTCTGAAAAAGGCAGGCATGAAGCCGGATTTCTCCCTGATCGGCCAGATCATGGCCCTTGGCGTGTCGCCCTTTGTCATGTCTGCCACGGAGAGCGCTATCACGATCGTGATGAACCATGGCCTGCAGGTCTACGGGGGCGACCTCTATGTCGGTTCCATGACGATTCTCCAGAGCGTTCTGCAGCTGGTTTTCGTGCCGATCAGCGGTTTTACCAACGGCGTGCAGCCCATCATCAGCTACAACTTCGGCGCGGGAAAATTTGACCGGGTGAAAATGACCATCAAGAGAATGATCTCCATCACCTTCCTGGCGGCCTTCGTCTATGTGGTCTTCGCCATGTTGCGGCCCGGTCTTTTTGCCAGACTTTTTACGACGGATGAGGATCTCATCGCCCTGGTGAAAAAAGTCCTGCCCGTCTACATCGCAGGCATGTCCGTTTTTGGCATCCAGAGCGGTGTCCAGAGTTCTTTCCTGGGACTTGGCCAGGCAAAGATCTCCCTCTGCATCGCCCTTC
Organism: Fusicatenibacter faecihominis; assembly: GCF_020686945.1. Classification (NCBI taxonomy): domain Bacteria; kingdom Bacillati; phylum Bacillota; class Clostridia; order Lachnospirales; family Lachnospiraceae; genus Fusicatenibacter; species Fusicatenibacter faecihominis. Next base: position 3,834 of record NZ_JAJEPR010000026.1, read on the forward strand.
TTCGTAAGGTGATCCTTCTGATCCCCCTCGCCCTGATTCTGCCGCGGTTTTTCGGCGTTATGGGCGTTTACTATGCGGAGCCCGTGGCGGATATCCTCTCCGTTCTCACCGCCAGCACCCTCTTCCTGCTGAACATCCGAAAGATTCTCTCCAAGGAGATGCTGGCGAAAGTGACCCACACGACATGAGTTTCAGAATCAGCTCGATTCCGCTTCGCGTCATCTCGCTGTGGCTTGTCACTACATAGATTTTCAATCAAAAGTGTTTGTTCGTGCAAGCATGACTCACACTTTTAGCAGAAAATCCGCCCGGCTTTGAAGAGTGCAAAAAAGTCATATAATTTGAAAAAAAAGACACTGTTTTTTCGAACTCAATTATGCTACTCTGGAACCAAACGAATTGACTCACAAGGAGGTTTACAACTATGGAAAAATGGGTGAGAGCAAACTATCAGCCGAACCTTCCCTTAGGCGAGGACGGCAGAAAGATAACAGCTTGCGCGGAGCATCTGGCTCTGGCCAGAAAGGCCGGTACGGAAGGTATGGTGCTTCTTAAGAATGCCGGAAAAATCCTTCCGCTGGCAAAGGGCTCCAGGCTGGCCCTTTTCGGCAAAGGCGTTTTTGACTATGTGAAAGGCGGCGGCGGAAGCGGCGACGTGACCGTTTCCCATGTGAGAAATCTCTACGACGGCCTCAAGGAAGAAAAAGGCCTGGCCGAGATCTATGAGCCGCTGGCAGATTTCTACCGGGAGAACGTGAAAGAGCAGTACGCAGGCGGTGCGGTTCCGGGCATGACTGTGGAGCCGGAGGTTCCGGCAGAGCTTTTTGCCGGGGCGGCAGAGTTTACGGACACGGCCCTGATTGTCATCAGCCGTTTCTCCGGCGAGGGCTGGGACCGGAAGAGCGTCCGCTATGAGGGGCAGGTTTCTGATGAGGGGCATCAGTCCGAACTCAGTGAGAAGATTTTCCAGAACAGCGATTTCTGCCTGACGAACGAGGAAGCCGCCCTTGTGGCCAAGGTGAAAGAGAAATTTGACCGCATCGTCGTGGTTCTGAATGTGGGCGGTATGGTCGATACTTCCTGGTTCATTGATGATGAGAATCTTCCGGCTGTGCTCATGGCATGGCAGGGCGGCATGGAAGGCGGCCTTGCGATGGCGGACGTCCTTATGGGAAAAGTGAGCCCATCCGGAAAGCTTTCCGACACCTTTGCAGGAAGTCTGGACGATTATCCATCCACAGCAAACTTCCACGAGTCTCCGAACTATGTGGAGTACACCGACGATATCTATGTGGGCTACCGGTATTTTGAAACTATTGCCCAGGCGAAAGAGAAGGTCAACTACCCCTTCGGCTATGGCCTTTCCTATACTGAGTTTTCCATCGAGCCGATCTGGAGCGGCGAAAAAGACGGCACAATCTATGTGACGGCTGAGGTCACAAACACCGGCTCTTTCCCGGGCAAAGAGGTGGTTCAGCTCTACTATGGCGCACCCCAGGGGCTTTTAGGCAAACCGGCCCGTGTGCTGGGAGCCTTTGAAAAAACGAAGGAGCTGAAACCCGGCGAGACTGAGACCCTCGTTCTCACGATTCCGACGGCGTCCATGGCTTCCTACGACGATCTGGGTAAGGTGCAGAAATCTGCCTACGTCCTGGAAAAAGGAGATTACCATTTCTATCTCGGAAATTCTGTCCGCGACGCAGGTCTGCTGGATTTCGTCTGGACTCTTGACGAGAATCAGGTGACGCTCCAGCTCATGGAGAAAATGGCTCCTTCTCAGCTGCCGAAGAGACTGCTGGCTGACGGAAGCTTCGAGGAACTGCCCCAGAGAACACCCAACGATTTCATGGAGAACGGCCTTGGCTGGCCCGATCACAATCCAGAGGGCGATGCACCGGCAGTACGGGCAAGAACCCGCTATAAGCTCTGGAGCGAAACACCAGAGAAAAAGATCATGCTCATCGATGTGGCAGAAGGCAGAGCTTCCCTGGATGAATTTATGGCGCAGCTTACAGATCTGGAGCTTGCAGAGCTTCTGGGCGGCCAGCCGAACACCGGCGTGGCAAACACCTTCGGCTTCGGAAATCTGCCGGAGTACGGCGTGCCGAACTTCATGACAGCCGACGGCCCTGCCGGCCTTCGTATCGCTCCTCAGTGCGGCGTCTGCACGACCGCATGGCCCTGTTCCACGATGCTGGCCTGCACCTGGAACCGCAGCCTTGTGGAAGAGGTGGGAGCGGCAGCAGCCAAAGAGGTCAAGGAGAACAACATTTCCTTCTGGCTGACGCCGGCTGTAAATATTCATAGAAGCCCGCTTTGCGGCCGTAACTTCGAGTATTACTCCGAGGATCCGTATCTGGCCGGAGAGATGGCTTCCGCCATGGTCTTAGGCATCCAGTCTCAGAAGATCGGCGCCACTGTGAAACATTTTGCCTGCAACAACAAGGAGACCAACCGGAAAAACAGCGACTCCCGCGTTTCCGAGCGTGCGATCCGTGAGATCTACCTGAAAGCCTTCGAGATCATCGTGAAAAAAGCAGATCCCTGGGCAATCATGTCCTCTTACAACCTTATCAACGGTCATCGTGCTTCCGAGAACAAAGACCTTCTCACCGGAATCCTCCGTGACGAATGGGGCTTCAACGGCCTTGTGACCACCGACTGGTGGACCAAGGGCGAGCACTACAAAGAGACCCTGGCCGGAAACGATATCAAGATGGGAACCGGTTACCCGGAGCGCCTGATGGAAGCCCTGGAGAAAGGACTCATCACGAGAAAAGATCTGGAAGTTTGTGTGGAGCGCGTGCTGAAAGTGCTCATGAGAGCAGAATAAAATAAGAAATGGGAGAGGACTGCCGCTCAATTATCTATTTTGATGATTGTGCGGCAGTTCTCTTTTTGAAAAATAACCATTTTAGAGGTCGGAGCAGGGCTTTGATTTTGTTCAGGGAAATGTGGTCAACGAATCCCCTGGTTTTGCATGACTGCATTTGACATTTTTGAACTTTGCAGTCAATAGATCACTCGATTTTCCATAACCGCATTTGACATTTTCCAATATGCGGTCAAATCGGACCTACAGCCCTGATTTGGAAAATATATCTGGAAAAGCGGCATTCTCTTTTTATGAACAAAAAAGTCAACATTTCTGAAAACCGGAAAATCCCCGGATTTATCAAGCTTTTTTAGAACAATGGAAAGCGTATATTGCTCCTGTATGAAAAGCTCTGTGAACACAGAAAGAAAAAAAGTTTACAAAATTGAACAAAAGTACTTGACTTTTTCAAAAAAAAGTATAAATATTACCTTATAACAACCAAACGGAGGAAAATACCTATGACTAAGATTATTGGCACCAGCCTGCCGAACATGCCCTGGCAGGACAAGCCCGCCGGAGAGAAGATGCCGGTATGGCGTTATGACGCAAACCCGATCATCGGCCGCTACGAGCAGAAACGCTCCAACAGCATTTTCAACAGCGCAGTTGTTCCCTTTGAGGATGGCTACATCGGCGTATTCCGTTGCGACAGCCGTTCCATCAGCATGGACATCTTTGTTGGAAGAAGTAAAGACGGAATCAACTGGACCATCGAGGACGAACCGGTAAAATTCGAGGGAGCAGATCCGGAGATCCTGAAACGTGAGTACCGTTATGATCCCAGAGTCTGCAAGATTGACGACAGATACTATGTGACCTGGTGCAACGGTTACCATGGCCCGACTATCGGTGTGGCTTACACCTACGACTTCAAGAAATTCATCCAGCTGGAGAATGCTTTCATCCCCTTCAACCGTAACGGCGTTCTCTTCCCGAGAAAAATCAACGGCTACTACATGATGATGAGCCGTCCCAGCGATACCGGCCATACTCCCTTCGGCGATATCTTTGTAAGCCAGAGTAAGGATATGGAGTTCTGGGGACATCATCGTTACATGATGGGCGCTTACAAGGGGGACGCTTCCGCATGGCAGAGCACCAAGATCGGTGCAGGCCCCGTTCCCATCGAGACCGACGAGGGATGGCTGCTGATCTATCACGGCGTACTGACCACCTGCAACGGCTATGTATACCGCATGGGCTGTGCTCTTCTGGACATCGACGAGCCCTGGAAAGTGAAATATCGTTCCAAAGATTATATCATGGCTCCGATCATGCCCTATGAGTGCATGGGCGACGTTCCGAACGTGGTATTCCCCTGTGCTACCCTGGCTGACGCTGATACCGGAAGAATCGCCATCTACTATGGCTGCGCTGACAGCGTAACCGGTCTGGCTTTCACCACCGTAGACGAACTCATCAGCTATATGAAAGAGAACAGCTTATAATCTAGCATAACAGTTCAGAGCATTAGCAAAAAGGAAAATAAGACTATGCAAACTTGTTTGCAGTAGGCTGAATTTCCTTTTTGTAATGGGTGGAACGGCGCTGAGTCCCAGTGGGACTCGTTTAGCGCGGACCGAAATGGAATGTAGACCCATTAGCCTCAGACAGAAGCTGCGAAAGCAGCGATAGCGCATGAAATGCGCGGGTCTGTGGCCTGCTGCGCTGAACGTCCTCAGGAGATATTGAAATGATTAAATTTGCCAAAGAGCGGGTAAATCTGATTTGCAATCAGCTGAAGGGCTGGTCCATCGTGCAGAAAGTGCATCTGGACAGCATGCGGGTCAAAGAAGGATGCTTTATCACTCCGACGGAGGCTGACGCTGCCCCGGGCGAGTGGAAAAATTTTGACATGGGAAAAGATCACTGGTACGGCCCGGACCGCCATTACTGGTTCCGGACAGAAGTGACGGTTCCGGAAAGCTTTGACGGAAAAGAGCTCTGGCTTCGGATTCACACCGGCCTGAACGACTGGGATGACGGACGGAACCCCCAGTTCCTCCTTTTCATCAACGGCCAGGTAATCCAGGGGCTCGACATCAATCATCGTGAGGTTTTTGTAAAAGCCAACGCGAAAGCAGGCGAGACCTTCCGCATGGATCTTCAGTCCTACACCGGAACCCTTCACGACGAGTTCCATCTCATTGTGGATCTGGAGGAGCATGACCGCAAGCTTCGGAAAGCTTACTATGACATTGCAGTTCCCATGTACGGCCTGAACCGTATGAAAGAGGATGATAAGATCCGTCTGGATCTTGAGACCGCCCTCACCGACACCATCAACCTTCTGGACCTTCGGATGCCCTACAGCAAAGAGTTTTACGCTTCCGTGGAAGCTGCAGAGGCTCATGTGCAGGAAGCCATCTATGAGAAAATGGGCGGTTACGACGAGGTTATCGCGACCTGCATCGGCCATACCCACATTGATGTGGCCTGGCTCTGGACCATCGATCAGGTGCGCCAGAAATCCTGTCGCAGCTTTGCCACTGTGCTGAAACTCATGGAGGAGTACCCGGACTATCATTTCATGTCCAGCCAGCCCAAGCTCTATTCTTTTGTAAAAGAGCGCCATCCCGAGATGTACCAGCGGATCAAAGACCGCGTCAAAGAGGGACGCTGGGAGCCGGAAGGCGGCATGTGGGTGGAAGCTGACTGTAACCTGACCTCCGGAGAGTCACTGGTTCGCCAGTTCCAGTTCGGAAAGAGATTTTTCAAAGAAGAGTTTGACGTGGAGAATAAGATCCTCTGGCTGCCGGACGTATTCGGCTACAGCGCAGCTCTTCCCCAGATTATGAAAAAATGTGGCATCGAGTATTTTATGACCACGAAGCTTGCCTGGAACGAGTTCGACAAACACCCTTATGACAGCTTCATGTGGGAGGGAATCGACGGAAGCCGGATCTTTACCCATCTGATCACGACCCTGGGAGTCGGTCAGCCCGAGACCAGCTTTTTCACCACTTATAACGGCATGCTTCATCCGGATGCTATCATGGGCGGCTGGCACCGCTATCAGAATAAGGATATCAACAACGATATTCTCGTGTGCTTCGGTTACGGCGACGGCGGCGGCGGCCCGACCAGAGATATGATGGAAATGTCCGGTCGTATGGACAAAGGCATCAAGGGCATTCCGAAAGTCCGTCAGGCCTTTGCCGGTCAGTATTTCGACGAGCTCTGGGAGCGCGTGAAGGACAACAAGAGACTGCCTGAGTGGATAGGCGAGCTCTACTTTGAGTACCATCGCGGAACCTACACCTCCATGGCAAGAAACAAACGCTCCAACCGTAAGAGCGAGTATGCGATGATGGAGCTGGAACTCCTCTCCGTTCTGGCAGAGCTGGCCGGAAAAGAGGCTCCCGCTTACCCGAAGAGCGAACTGGACCGCATGTGGGAGATGATCCTCACGAACCAGTTCCACGATATTCTGCCGGGTTCTTCTATTAAAGAAGTATACGACCAGACGAAAAAAGAGTACGCTGATATCGAGAAGACCTCCAAAGAGCTGATCGACGAGCGCCTGTCCTACCTCACCGATGAGAAGGAAGAGGCTGTTACGATCTGGAACACCCTGGGTTATGAGAGAAACGACCTGGTGGAGCTTCCCGCTTTCGATGGCAGCGCTCTCACCGACGGCGTGGCTGTTTACCCGGTTCAGAAGACGGCAGAGGGCGCCGTTACCTATGTAAAAGGCATTCCTTCCAAGGGCTATGTGGTTCTTCGAAGCGCAGAGGTAGCTCCGAAAAAAGAGACTTTTGAGATTTCAAAGCGTCCGGAGGGCGGCTTCTCCCTGGAGACTCCCTTCTACAGCATCGTCATCAACGATCAGGGCGAGTTCACCTCCCTTTTCGATAAGGAAAACGACCGCCAGGTGCTTCAGGAGGGTAAGGTTGGAAACGAGCTTCGGATTTACGAGGACAAACCGCTCTGCTACAGCAACTGGAACACCGATATTTTCCATCAGGAAAAATCCTGGCGCGTGGAAAATGTGCGCTCCATGGATTGGCTGGAGAAGGGCCCGGTACGGGCAACGCTTCAGGTAGAGAGAGAGCTCATGGGCACCGTGATCCGTCAGAAGATTCATTTCTACGGCGAGGACAGAAGAATCGATTTCGAGACCTATGTGGACTGGAAGCTCAGCGAGCATCTGCTGAAAGTACACTTCCCGGTAGACGTGCATACAGACGAGGCCACCTACGATATCCAGTTTGGTAACCTCACGAGAAAGATCCACGAGAATACCAGCTGGGATATGGCAAAATTCGAGGTATGCGGTCACAAATGGGCAGACCTTTCCGAGGGAAATTACGGTGTCAGCCTGATGAACGACTGCAAATACGGTTTCTCCATGAAGCATCGTGTCATGACCCAGACCCTCATCAAGTCCGGTACCGAGCCCAACCCGCACACCGACCAGGAAGAGCATTTCTTCACCTATTCCCTTTATCCTCATGCAGGAACCTGGAAAGAGGGCGGCACCGTTCAGAAGGCACTGAACCTGAACGTGAAGGCAAGAGCTGTCAAAGGCGCTGCCGCAAAGGAAAACTGGTCTTTCTTAAGTGTGGATAAGGCAAATGTGGTTCTTGAGACTGTGAAGAAGGCCGAGGACGGCGACGGCATCATCGTCCGCCTCTACGAGGTCAACAATTCCAGAACACCAGTGACTCTGGCCTCTGCCGGAAAGCTTTGCGAAGCCCTGGAGACAGACCTTCTGGAAAATCCGGTAGAAGAAAGAAAACTGGAGGTGACGGATCATACCGTTTCCTTCACCATCAAACCTTACGAGATACTGACTCTGCGTCTGCAGATGAAAGGGTCTCAGAAATAAAAAAACAGCTGCTTCCCGATGCCCAGTAAGCATCGGGAAGCAGCTGTTTCTGATAACAGGAAAAAATCCGCTGGCATTATGATTCTGTAGAAGAACAGAAGAGTACCTTGGTGGCCAGATAAATGACTTCAAAGGGGTCATCAGGATGCTGGATCCGGAAAAGGATCTGGGTGGCCAGACGAAGTCCCAATCCCATAGTGGGAACCTCTGCAGTGGTGAGGCTTTCCGAGAGCGGATTTTCGATATTCTTGTCAAAACCGGAGACTGCGATATCCTGCGGGATCCGAAGTCCGCGCTTTTCCAGAAGCTGGAGCAGGATACAGCCCACATGGTCGTTGGCACAGACGAAGGCATCGGGCATTTTCGGAAGGCTGTCGAGGAAGCTCTCGATTTCTTCTTTATAAGTATCGATACCGATGGGAGTGGTCAGGGTCATGGAAGGATCCAGAGAGAGGCCATGATCATCCAGGGCTTTCAGAAATCCGTCATAACGCTGGTGGTTGGATTTTGCATAGGAGATATCACCAATGAAGCCGAAGGACTGGCGGCCCTGCTCGATCATATGACTGGTGATTTTGTATACACTGTTCTTGTTCTCCATGAGGATCATATCGCCGTTCAGCTCCTCCGGCGGTACGGAATCTGCCGTATCCAGAAAGACCTTGGGGATCCGGGCCTCGGCCAGCAGATGGAGAAGCCGCTGATTGTATACATTAAGCACGATCATTCCGTTGGCGGTGCCGCCGGTGAGGGCAGCCGGAAGGACGTAAGTTTCATCGATGGAGGTGGGAAGATACACATAGACCAGATTGATGTTCTGGGAAGTGAATTCCTTCGCGATCTGGTGGATGATGTTCATCCAGAAAAGAGAAGTCTCGGGGCGGCAGACAGCCACGGCGATGTTTACCGGGGGCTGTTCGTCCGCCAGCGGGGCGAACTGAAAGTTCTCAGGAAATTCATAACCGAGCTCCTGGGCTTTGGCGATGATCCGGCTCTTGAGGGAGTCGGAAACTCCCTCGTGGCCGCTGAAAACCTTCCACACGGTGGTTCTGGAGATGCCGAGGGAAGCGGCGATCTCCTGGAGGGTTACTTTTTTCATACGGCAGCGGGTCCTTTCAGCACGCGTTCCACTTTTCCGTTGGAATGGAGAAGGAGCACATAAGCGTCGTCAGCGGAGGGGCAGGAGAGCAGGAAGGTGCGGCTGGTGGTTTCCACGGTGATCGGAAGATCCCCGCGGAGGGAAACGTTTGCCTCGTTGGGAGCGTAAGCTTTCAGCGTTTCTTTGAGCTCGTTCAGGTCATTGCTGAAGCTTCCTTTTGTATCCAGAAGGATCTGCTCGGCATAGTAACATTTGCGGAGCTCCCATTTCCGGTACTCGTCCTCGGGAATCGCGTAATCGCTGCGGGCAGCGTCCTCAGAGAAGAAGACGAAGCCCCACTGCTCCGGATAGTGGATGTTGATGACGCCGGTCGGTGCCCATACCCAGTTGTCCTCGGGAAGGATTTTTCCATTCTCATCGGTGCGTTTCTGATAGGAGTGGTCGATGATATCGGTCTTCCACTGCACGCGGGAGAAGTTTATACGGTAATACTCGCCGTCTTTCGGAGCGCGGCGGTCCTTCAGACATTCGGTGATGGCTGCGAAGGGGATCACTACCTCGACGCTCCAAGTCTTGTTTTCTGCATCGGGATCGTTGATGGAGCCCTCCACATGGACAGCCGTCTGAAGGCCGTGGATATCGTAGCCGTTCAGAGCGTCGCCGTTGTCGCGGTAAGCCACCGGCAGGAAGAGATCCCAGACGGTGTTCAGCACATTCATCTCGAACTCATAGTACTGGGCGGTATCGGAATCCGGGTCGATGAAGATCTCGAAATCGTTGTCCTGGAAAATGATATCGTCCCGTTTGGTCACATGGCCCCAGATCTCATTTCCGTCGAGCTGTGCGCCAAAGTAGAAATTTTTGTCATCCCAGAGCATCTTTGCCCGGGTGAGGAAGCGGGGGGTAGGCATGTGGCTGCCCTTGATATCGAGGAAAGCGTCGGTGAAGGGAGCGTCCTCCCAGAAGGGTTTGTTGATGTTTCCGTCCAGGTGGAAGGGTTTCGTTGCTCTGCGGCAGATGTAGACGGGCGGCTGGAAGTCTACGGCCGGGATAGGAATACGAATCTGACTCATTGTGAAATACCTCTCTTCTTCATTTTTGAAATGTTCAGGGCTGTAAAAACTGAACGTTAGAAAACAGCCAATACATGAGAATATCATAACATTTTGTTGTCGGAAAAACAACAAAATGAACGAAAAAAAATTTTTTGTGGACATATTTTTAAAAAAAGGGTATGATGACACCATCATATGAAGCGCCTGGAGCGCAGAAAGAGGAGAAGCATGGAAAAATATCAGGACGCGGCCCTCTCTCCCAGAGAAAGAGCAGAGGATCTTCTGGAAAAAATGACACTGAAGGAAAAGGTAGGCCAGCTGAACCAGCGGCTCTACGGTTTCCGTATTTATGAAAGAGACGGCGAGAACGTTACCTTTACCGAGGAGTTCCGCGAGGAAGTGGAAAAAATGGGGGGCCTGGGCGTTCTGTACGGTTTTTACCGGGCAGATCCCTGGGCGGATAAAGATGAGAACACGGGCATCACGACCGGTCTTTCCGGGAAAGCCTACAATGCCCTGCAGAAATATGTGCTGGACCATTCCAGGCTGGGAATCCCGGTGATGATGAGCAGCGAGTGCCCTCACGGCCATCAGGCTCTGGGCGGCGGTCTGCTCCCGGTCAACCTTGCAGCGGGAGCCACCTTTGATCCGGAGGCTTTAAAGGAAGGCTACGAGGCCTGCGGCCGTCAGCTGAAATCCGGTCATGTGGAGCTGGCGCTCATGTCTGCTCTCGACGTGCTCCGGGACCCGAGATGGGGAAGAAGCGAGGAGTGCTATTCCGAGGATCCCTGTCTTTCCTCCCGGATGGCAGCGGCGGCCGTCACCGGCATGCAGTCCGAGGGCGTGAGTTGCGTGGCCAAGCATTTCTGCGGCCAGGGCGAGACCACCGGCGGAGTTAATGCCAGCGCAGCGAGAATCGGCGAGCAGGAACTCCGGGAGATCCATTTTCCCGCCATGCAGGCTTGCTGTGATGCCGGTGTGGACGGCGTTATGGCTGCTTATAATGAGATCGACGGCGTTTACTGTCACGGTAACCCCTGGCTTTTAAGAGATGTACTCCGGGAAGAGATGGGCTTTCAGGGCATTGTCATGGCAGACGGTCTGGCTGTGGACTTTCTTAAAAATACCGAGGGAGATACTCTTCATGCGGGAGCCACCGCCCTCAAAGCCGGTGTGGACGTGGGTCTCTGGGACGAATCCTTCTCCAGACTCGGCGAGGCTGTGGAGAAAGGACTTGTGGATGAGAAACTTCTGGACGAGGCTGTTCTCCGTGTGCTGGAGCTGAAATTCAAGCGCGGTCTTTTCGAACATCCTTATATGGAAGAAAACATGCTCGAAGCTGAGGAGGCAGGCATCAACGCGGCATCCTTAAAACTGGCCAGAGAGTCCGCCGTCCTTCTGAAAAATGAAAAGCAGGTTCTTCCGCTGAAGGATCATTATAAGAAGATTGCCCTCATCGGCTACCATGCGGCTGACCGTTATGCGATGCTGGGAGATTATACCCCGCCTATGCCGGAGAGTTCCTGCGTGACCGTTCTTTCCGGAATGAAAAACGAGGCTCCGGAAGGTGTTTCTGTGGAATATGCGATGGGTTCCGGCTTCAATCAGGCCGACGGGGCGGAGCTTGAGAAGGCGCTGAAACTTGCGAAAGAGAGCGATGTCATCGTGGTGGCAGCAGGTGGTTCCTCCTCTCGTTTCGGAGGAGCAGTTTTTGACGAAAACGGAGCCGTCTCCAAGGAGAGCGGAAGCCTTTCCATGGACTGCGGCGAGGGTATGGACAGCGCCATGTGCCATATTCCGGCTGCCCAGGAGGAACTGATCCTGGAGCTTTCTAAACTGGGAAAACCTCTGGTGGTGCTTCTGATCGCTGGAAGACCTTACTGTATCGAAGAGATCGAAAAAGCTTCCGATGCGGTGCTTTATTCTTTCTATCCGGGACCCATGGGAGGAAAAGCCCTGGCAGACCTGGTTTATGGAAACTGCTGTCCTTCCGGCAGACTGCCGGCCTCTCTTCCGCGTCATGTCGGACAGCTTCCTGTCTATTACAACTCCAGGTCTTCTTCCACTGCGGCCTATCGGGATATGGAAAGCCTGCCTCTCCACACCTTTGGCGAGGGCTTGAGTTATACGGGATTTTCCATTTCTGATGTTAGGACTGCTTTTGTGGAAACAGAGGAAAAGCATTTGGATGTGGATAGCGGGATCCGGGTAAGCTTCCGGATAAAAAATACCGGAGACCAGGAAGGGACGGCAGTTCCCCTGCTTTTCAGCCGCCGGCTGCAGGGAACTCCTGTTCCAAGAGTGAAGGAGCTGAAGGCTTTCACGAGAGTAGAACTGAAGGCAGGAGAAGAAAAAGAAGTTTCCCTGACGGTAAAAAGAAGTGCGCTTGATCCGGTGAAGGTGCCGGGGCGGAGAACAGACCGGGCGGACCGGGTGCTTCTGATGCTCACGGAAGGAAAAGATGAGTGCTGGAAGGAAGAAGTGATACTTTAACGTGTGCAGATCCCATAGCATTTGCTTAAATTTCCAGTTGACATGTTCAAAAGAATGCAATAATATAAAGAAAAACAAGTGAACAAAACAGTTGAAACTGTTAAAATATCAAGAAAAACGGGCGCAAAGAAGCGTAAAAACTTCTTTGCGCCTTATTTTTAAAAATTTCTTTGGGCAATATAGTGAAAAAACGATAATTGAATTTGTGAAAAATACCAAAAAATATAAAGAAGTGATAAAATGTAGTTGACAAAAAGTGAACTAAAACTTAAAATAAAAACAACAAAAGCCCTAGTAATCCACAAAAAATGTAAACTGGATTGGTAACATTATACAAAACAATATATTTGCTAAAGAGAATACAAAACAAGAATGTTCATAATGTTCACTTAACGGAGTACGGTGCCGGAGGGCAGTTACAAAAGCAACACAAATCCATAAAGGAGGAGAAACACATGAAAGCAAATCAAACCAAAGTGAAAAAGAAAGGCCGTACGGTCAGAGCTTTCAAGAGAGATCTGTCGCTCTGGCTGTTCTGTGTGCCGGGTGTGGTGCTGACATTTATTTTCAGCTACATTCCCATGTACGGTATTCAGCTGGCCTTCCGGAGGTACAATGCGAAAGCCGGTATCCTGGGAAGCCCGTGGGTAGGTCTTTACTACTTCCAGAGGTTCTTCTCATCCCCGTATTTCGGAACGACGATCAAGAACACGTTGATCCTGAGTCTGTATGGACTGCTCGTATCCTTCCCGCTTCCGATCATCCTGGCTCTGATGCTGAACTCTCTCCGGTTCAAAAAATACCGTAAAGTCATTCAGACCGTAACTTACGCGCCGAACTTCATTTCTACTGTAGTTATGTGTGGTATGATCACCCTGTTCCTTTCACCGTCGATCGGTGTCATCAACCAGATCATGAAATCCATGGGCATTGATGCCGTGAACTTCATGGCGAAGAAAGAGTACTGGAGACATATTTATGTATGGACCGGCGTATGGCAGAGTACCGGATGGAGTTCCGTTATCTACTTTGCGGCTCTGGCGGGCATCAGTCCGGAACTTCATGAGGCGGCAAAGGTTGACGGAGCGACCAAGTTCCAGCTGATCCGTTATATCGATCTTCCGTCTATCCTTCCGACAGCAACGATCCTTCTGATCATGAACTGCGGAAGCATCCTTTCCATCGGATTTGAGAAAGCTTACCTTCTGCAGAACAGCCTGAACGGAAGCGTATCCGAGATCATTTCCACTTATGTATATAAGGTTGGTCTGGTAAATAACGATATGTCATACTCCACAGCCATTGGTCTTTTCAACACCGTTGTAAACCTGGTGCTGCTGATCATTGTGAATAAGGCATCCGATAAGATGTCAGGAAACAGTCTGTGGTAGGAGGAAACTGAACATGAAAAAAGAAAATTACAATATGAAAACAAAACCTGTAAAGCGATGCAGGGAAGATGTGATCTTCGATACGGTCATCTTCATCATCCTGACGCTGATCCTGTTTGTTGTGGCCTATCCGCTTTACTGGGTTATTATTTCTTCCTTCAGCGATCCGACAGCTGTATCTGCCGGTAAGGTTCTGCTCCGTCCCATGGGTTTTACCCTGAAGGGATATGCAGAGGTATTCAAAAACAGTCAGGTCATGCGGGGCTTCTTCAACTCCATCGTGATCACCTTCGTTGGTGTCTGTGTAAACCTGGCAGTTACCCTTCCCACCGCTTATGCGCTTTCCCGTGACAATTTCTCCGGAAAGAAGCCGATCACCGTATTTTACATGATCACGATGTTCTTCGGCGGCGGAATGATCCCGACTTACCTGGTTGTTAAAAACATGCAGCTGCTGAATACGATCTGGGCGCTGGTGCTTCCGGGCTGCTTAAGTGTTTACAACATGATCGTGGCAAGAACTTTCTTCAAATCCAATATTTCCGAGGAGCTTTATGAGGCGGGTGAGATCGATGGCTGTACGCAGTCCAGATTCTTCTTCCAGATCGCACTGCCGCTGTCCAAAGCGATCATCGCGATCATGGTCCTCTATTATGGAGTTGGCCACTGGAACAGCTATTTCTCAGCTCTGCTTTATATTTCCGATCAGGATAAGTACCCCTTACAGCTGGTACTGAGAAACATCCTGATCACTAACCAGACGGCTCTTTCACAGACGGCTACCACCGCTGCAGCCCGTGCAGCCCTGCAGGAACAGCAGCAGCTCATTGATGTTATGAAATATTCTCTGATCATTATCAGTAGTGTGCCGGTCCTGATCATGTATCCGCTGGTACAGAAGCATTTTGTAAAAGGTGTTATGATCGGTTCCGTAAAGGGCTGATACACCGAAAACTTTTAACGATTTATTTTCCGCCGGCGTCTGACAATACGAACCCGGTCATCCCATAAGGGGCGTCGGGCGGTATGATAAATGGAACATTTTATTATGAGGAGGACAAAACAATGAAAAGAAAAACCGTTGTCGCTTTACTGGCAGCTTCCATGATCTTAAGCATGGCAATGCCCGCAGCAGCAAGTGATTCCACCGAGGAAACCACAGAAGTTACTACAGAAGCAGCTACAGAAGCAGCTACAGAAGCAGCTACAGAAGCAGCAGCTGAGGCAGATGCGAGTCAGCCGATCACCAAGGCAGAGGATCTGGATCCGGCTATCGCAGCAACCACCGCTGAGACCACACAGGAGCTTCCGCTGGTAGCGAACGAGGGAGATGCAAGCTTCTCCATGTTCGTAGATGATTCCAGTGCTACCGGTGAGTTCGTAATGATGGATGAGCTGAAGAAACAGACCAATGTAGACGTTGAGCTTCGTCTGTTCCCGTACGAGACCGCTACCGAGAGACTGAACCTGGACCTGAACTCCGGTGACTATGCAGATGTTATCGCCGGCTGGACCTTAAGTGATAGCCTGATCCTGAACTACGGCGTAAACCAGGGCGTATTTGTTCCGCTGGAGGAGTACTTCGAGAAGTCCTGCCCGAAGATCACCGAGATCCTGAACCTTAAGGGTGTCAGAGAGAAAATGACCGCTCCGGACGGACATATCTACAGCATTCCTTATGTAGTAGAGGATGATCTTGTTGGTTATACACCGTACATCAACGGCCAGTGGCTGGAGAACCTGGGTCTTGAGATGCCTACCACCACCGATGAGTTTGAGGCAGTTCTTCAGGCCTTCAAGGACCAGGATGCCAACGGAAACGGAGATACTACCGATGAGATTCCGTTCTCCACAGACCCGAACAACAAACACATCGAGGCAATGGCTGGTTACTTCGGAATGCCGATGAACAAAAAAGGTCTGGCAATTGTTGACGGTGAGACCGTATACGGCGGTGTCAGCTCCAAATACCGTGAATTCCTTTCCTGGTTCAGCGGCATGTATCAGAAAGGCCTGATCGATACCGAGCTTTATACACAGGACAGCTCCACCTGGGAAGGAAAAGGAAGCAGAGATCTGTACGGCGTATCCATCGCTTACGGAAGCAACGAGTTCTCCGGTATCGCACGGGGTCCGGAGAAGAGTGTATGGGATGTTCTGCCGGTACTGAACACCGAGAATGGCGGTATCTGGCTGCGTGATACCAGTGGATTCAGCGTATACAGAACCCAGGTTGTTGTAACCGACAATGCAGAGGATCCGGAACTGATCTGCCGCTGGTTCGACAATGCATTCTCTCTTGAGAACGGTATCGGAATTTCCACCGGCCCGGTTGGCACCATCGTTACCAAAGAGGATGACGGCTATCATGTAATCGATAAATCCACTCTGTCTGAAGAGGATCAGGAGAAATATTCCTGGGCAAACCTGTGGCCGCAGGCAGTTTCAAAATATATGCCGGCTGGCTTCCGTCTGGTAGAGGCAAATCCGGACTACGATGAGAAAGCTGCCGTAGAGAAGATTTATGAGCCGAACATGACTGAGGGTGTGATCGAGGAAAACTGGATTGATATGGGCAGCATCGATACTTATGCAGATATCAGTACCGCTATCAAAGATTACTTCGAGCAGCAGCAGGCTATGTTCGTAGCAGGCGAGCAGGATATCAACGATGACGCTACCTGGCAGGCATATGTAGATGGTATGTATGCTCTGGGTCTTGAGGACTGGCTGTCCATTCAGGGTATCAGCACCATCGCTGAGTAATTGAAACAACCGGGCGTAAGCCTGTGACCGGTTTGCCCATCGCGGGGGCAGCCGGTCTATCCCGGTGAACTGGGAACGGATCCGGGATTTATAGAATGAACAATGAGGTTCGAGTTAAAAAGGCATATTACAGTTATAGTAATATGCCTTTTTCCATGAAAGGAGAGCAGCGCATTATGATGCAGGACTGGTTCAGAAAAGCACGACTTGGAATTTTTATTCATTATGGTATTTATGCAGTGGGGGATGTGTCAGAATCCTGGTCCTTCCACAACGGAAACATTTCTTATGAGGATTATATGAAGCAGTGCGAGGGTTTCACCGCTTCCAAATATGATCCGAAAAAGTGGGCGGCTCTCTTTAAGAAAGCCGGAGCCGACTATGTGGTAATGACATCCAAACACCACGACGGCGTGGCCCTTTTTGACACAAAATACAGCGACCTGAACGTGCTGAAAAAGACACCGGCAGGCCGTGATCTTGTAAAAGAATATGTGGAAGCTGTCCGTGAGGCAGGAATGAAAGTCGGAATCTACTATTCTCTGATCGACTGGTCTGATCCCAGATACCGGAGCGTTTACCCGGAGGGAGCCAAGAGAGAAGACTGCCTGAACGATATTTACGGTTCACCGGCAGGCGGCGAGGAAGATCCCGCAAAGTGGGAGGAGTTCCTGAAATTCAACAATAATCAGCTGGGCGAGCTCATGACCAACTACGGTACCGTGGATCTTCTGTGGTTCGACGGCGACTGGGAGCGCAGCGCCAACCAGTGGCATATGAAGGAGTTCCGGGAGTATCTCCATTCCCTGAATCCGGACGTAATTCTGAACTCCCGTATGCAGGGCTACGGCGACTACGAGACTCCGGAGCAGGGAATCCCGCTCTACGGACCGGAAGGCGAGTGGGAGTTCTGTACCACGATCAACGATTCCTGGGGCTACCGCCCGTCTGACAACGATTACAAGACCAGCGGCCAGATCATCCGGATGTTCTGCGACTGCATCACTCTGGGGGGAAGGATGCTTCTCGACGTGGGACCGAAGGAGGATGGTACGCTGGATGAGAGACAGGAGAAGGTTCTCGAGGATCTTGGAACCTGGATTTCCGATCACGATGAGGCCGTACACGGCACAGGAAAAGGTCTGAACTACGCACAGTTCCTGGGTGGAAGCACGCTCTCCGCAGACAAGAAGACGATCTATCTCTTCGTTTATGACACACCGAGGGAGGCTCTCTGCGTCAAGGGCGTGAAGACTCCGGTGAAAAAGGTAACGGTTCTCCACACAGGCGAGGAGCTTCGTTTCTCCTATACAGGAGCCCTTCCCTGGAGCGGTATCCCGGGAACCTTATGGATCTGGGCTGAGGGTATGAAAGAGCATCCCTTTGCAACGGTTCTGAAGGTGGAACTGGAAGGTGAGATCACCTACAACCTGGGTCACGGCGAGGTAGTAACCTGTAACGACTAAGTATTTTGGGGGGAGGCAGGAGAGCGGAGCGTACAGGCTCTCCTGCCAGAATGAAAGAGCAGGAATAACAACAGAAGGGATAGAACATGAAAAAAGTAATCGGCTATGTAAGCACAAAAGATCTTGGAACACTGAAAGAACAGGATATTAAAAATCTGGATGTCATCAATATTGCTTTCGGACTCATTGAGCGTCACCGGGTTGTTTGGGATTCTTGCGGAAATGAAGAATATTTGCCGAAGATCCGGGAGATCAACCCGGACATTAAGATCGTACTGTCTGTGGGCGGCTGGGGAGCCGACGGTTTCTCCCAGGCGGCAAGAACCGAGGAGGGAAGAGCCCTTTTTGCAGTCAGCGCTGTTTCTCTGGTGGAAACCTACGGCCTGGACGGCATTGACATCGACTGGGAGTACCCGGGAACCTCTTTGGCCGGCATCGGTTCCCATGTCAATGATAAGGAAAATTACACGCTGCTTCTGAAGGCTCTCCGGGAGTCTCTGAATCATATGGAGGGCGAGAAGTCTCTTTCCGTGGCTGTGGGCGGCGACGTGTACTTTGCTCTTCAGACTGATATGAAGGCAGCCAGCAAATATCTGGACTATGTACAGCTCATGACCTATGACCTCCAGGGCGGCTTCCAGAAAGTCACCGGCCACCATGCAGCCCTCTATCACTCTGAGGGAAATCTTCTGGATGTCTGCGTGGACAAGGCTGTCAAAGCCTTCCATGAGGCCGGCGTTCCCATGGAGAAACTGATCCTGGGCGTTCCTTTTTATTCCAGACAGTGGAACGGTGTCAAAGGAGGAGGCTGCCGCCATGGACTCGGAATGGAGGCCGACAGCGTTGGCGGCTACGGCGGAGACTACGCGGAGCTCAAAGCCGACTGGATCGGAAAGAATGGTTTTGTGAGATACTGGGACGAGGTGGCAAAAGTGCCGTATCTTTTTGATGGAAAGACCTTCGTGAGCTACGAAGATGAAGAGTCCCTGGGAGGGAAGATTGAGTACCTCAAGGAAATGGGGATGGGGGGAATTATGTTCTGGGAATATAAGTGTGATCCCTCAGGGGAGCTGCTCGGATATATCCGGGAGCAGCTTTGATGGAAAGCTGAGGAAAACATACTTGAGGGGGCCCGCTTTAGAAAATAAGGGGCTTACGTCATACTGTTACGCAGTGATGATATGGTGTTTTGTTATTCATATTGAAGATTTGAATTGTTGGATTTCAATATGAGACATCAAATACCATATTATCGCTATGTATCAGCCTGACGTAAGCCCCTTATTTTCTAAAAATGCCAATGGGGGTTCGAAGGGGGCGAGCGGCTTTGGAGCCGCCCCCTCGATTTCCTCTACGCTTTCCAAAAGCCTACATTTTATTTTAAATCCCTAGTCGCGCCGCGTCCCCAATGCCGTTTGGTATAATACGCAAAATACAGAACGAACAGGATCGCTGTCAGTACCCAGGATCCGGGGTAGGAGAAGATAATAGTCTCCACAGCCCGGTGACTCGGAACGAAGAAGAAGATCCAGAGTATTCGGGTGACGCAGATACCGCCGCAGGTCAGGAGCATGGGGATCAGCACATTGCCGGCTCCGCGAAGTGCTCCGGAGAAGATCTCGATGAAGACGAAGGGCGCATAGGCAGGGACAATGATCTGCATGATCCGTACACCGATCGAAAGAACCTCTGCATCGGTGGTAAAGAGCGACAGCAGGAATTTTCCAAGGAAAAGATACATGAGCGCTGACAGGGTGAGCGCTGTGGCAAGATCCATACAAAAGCAGACACGGACACTCTTCTTCATGCGGTCGATCTTTCCGGCACCGTAGTTCTGGCCCACGAAAGTGGTGATGGCGACACCGAAGGCGCTGCTGATCATCCAGTAGAAGGAATCGACCTTTCCGAAAGCGGTCCAAGCGGCCATTGTGTCCGTTCCGAAGGAGTTCAGGGCGGTCTGGATTACCATGTTGGCGATGTTGTACATGGTGGACTGAAGGCCGGAAGGAAGGCCGATCTTCAGCAGCATGGAGAGGGGCGCTGCGTGAAGGTGGATCTTGCGGAGGTCCAGCCGGTAAATATCTTTGGTCCGCATCAGATTCCGGAGGATCAGAACGGAGCTTAAAGCCTGGGAGATCAGGGTTCCAAGAGCCACGCCGAGGACTCCCATATGGAAGACCATCACCAGGAGAAGGTCCAGGAAAATGTTGCAGAAGCAGCAGAAGATCAGGAAATACAGCGGATTTTTGGAATCGCCTACCGCCCGCAGGATGCCGGAACCAATGTTATAGATAAAGATGAAAATAATTCCGCCGAAATAAAATCGAAGATAAAGCAGGGAATCTGCCATCAGATATTCCGGTGTGTTCATGAGACGCAGAATGATCGGGGAGAGCACAATTCCCAGAATCGAGATCACGAAGCTTCCCACGATGGAAAAGGCAATGGCCGTGTGAAGAGTATCCTGAAGATTTTTTTCATCGCGCGCCCCGTAATACTGGGCGATGATAACCGTCGCACCGGAAGAAAGGCCAACGAAGAAGCCGACGATCAGGTTAATGATCTGGCTGGAAGAGCCGCCCACGCAGGCCAGAGCCTCTTTTCCGACAAACCGGCCCACCACCATGGCGTCCGCCGTGTTGTAAAGCTGCTGGAAAAAGGTTCCCAGAAGAATGGGAAAGAAGAAATAGAGAAGCTGCTTCCAGATGATACCCTCCGTGATCTGGTTCACGGTTTTTTCTGTTTGTTTCATGATGTAAGATCCCCCTAAAAATGACATTTTGCGGACAAAAATACGCCGCCGGACAGCCCGTCCAGCGACATGTTCTCTACTAATTATATATCTATCCTATCCGTGGCTGTTTGTCAAGACGCTGATGCGACCTTTTCCGCCTTTATCTGTCGGTTGACAGTCCGGTGGAAACGTGGGAAAATGAAGGGAATGAACAGGGAGATTTGAGAAGATCTGCCTGACACTATAGAAGCAGAAAGAAGTTTTTGATAACTGCGAAAAATGTTAAGGAAGGAAAGATGGATATCATGAGTCAGTCAGTAAATCAGGAGCTCATCGAGTTCCTGGATAACAGCCCCACCTGTTTTCAGGCGGTAGAAAATTTCAGAAAAATGCTTAAGGACGCCGGTTACAGCGAACTTCTGGAGTGTGAGAAGTGGGAGATCGTTCCGGGCGAAAAATATTTTGTCACGAGAAATGATTCCTCCATCATCGCTTTTTCTGTGCCGAAGAAGGATTTCAACGGTTTCCAGCTGATCTGCAGCCATACGGATTCCCCGAGCTTCAAGATCAAGGAAAATGCCGAGATGGACGCCGACGGCAAATATACAAAATTGAACGTGGAGGGTTACGGCGGCATGCTTTGCGCCCCCTGGTTTGACCGTCCCCTCTCTGTTGCAGGAAGAATCGCAGTCCGCACAGAGAATGGCATTGAGACCCGTCTGGTAAACCTGGATCAGGATCTTGCCATGATCCCGAATCTGGCCATTCACATGAATCGCGAAGCCAACAACGGCTACAAATACAACATTCAGAAGGATATGCTTCCGATCGTAGGCGAGGCCTCCTCCAAAGGAAAACTCATGAAGCTGGTGGCTGAGAACGCCGGCGTGAAGGAGGAGGATATCCTGAGTACAGATCTCTTTCTTTATAACCGCGTAAAAGGCACCGTCTGGGGCCTGGAAAAAGAGTTCCTGTCTGCCGGCCGCCTGGACGATCTTCAGTGCGCTTTTGCCTCCATGAAAGGCTTCCTCGGGGCAGTTCCGGGCGAGAGTGTTCCGGTCTGCGCCGTTTTCGACAATGAGGAAGTGGGCAGCAGTACAAAACAGGGCGCTGCTTCGACCTTCCTGGAGAGCACTCTGCGCCGGTTAAACGGGGCTCTGGGAAGAACCGAGGAGGATTACCTTTCCGCTGTGGCAGGAAGCTTTATGATCTCCGCGGACAATGCCCATGCGGTCCATCCGAATCACACAGACCTGGCAGATCCCACCAACCGTCCGGCCATGAACGGCGGTATTGTCATCAAATACAACGCCAACCAGAAATACACCACAGATGCGGTTTCCGCAGCAGTGTTCAAACTGTTCTGTGAGAAAGTAAACGTACCCTGCCAGACCTTTACCAACCGCTCCGATATGGCAGGTGGTTCCACGCTGGGAAATATCGCCAACACGAAGGTTTCCTTAAACACCGTGGATATCGGCCTTCCGCAGCTGGCCATGCATTCTCCCTATGAGACCGCAGGCACCAAGGACACCGGCTATTTCTGCGAGGTAGCGAAGAAATTTTTCAGCTCCTCCGTCCAGATGAAGGCCAACGGCATTTACGAGATTCGATAAAAAGAGATAAAAAATGCGGCATAGTCAGAAAAAGCGACTATGCCGTATTTTTTTATCTCTGTGTCTCATCGATGAGTTTTTCGAAAGCTTCCGCGGGCATGGGCCGGGCAAAATAGTAACCCTGGACCGTGTTGCAGTCCCAGTTCTTAAGAAGTTTCGTCTGCTCGGGATTTTCCACACCCTCGGCGATCATCGGAAGGTTCAGGCGGTGCATCATGTGGATGATCTCGGAGAGGATGATCTGCGAGCGGGGGCTTTCCAGAATGTCCCTGACGAAAGTCATGTCGATTTTCAGCACATCCATCGGGCAGTCCTTGAGAACGCTTAAGGAAGAATAGCCGGAACCGAAATCATCCATCAGGAAGCGGAAGCCCTTTTTCTGAAGCCGGGCGACAGCCTCTGCCATCGTGTCCTGGCTCTCCACATAGACGCTCTCCGTGAGCTCCAGGCCGAAAGCGCCGGGATCCAGCTCATATTTTTCCATGAGACCTAAAAGAAAAGGTTCAAAATCTTCATCAAAAATATGGGCTCTGGATACATTTACGGAGAAGGGAATCCTTTTTCTGCCCTCTTTTTTCCGGCGCCAGAGCAGTTTGGCGGCTTCCTCCCAGATATACTGGTCCAGCTGGATGATGAAGCCATTTTTCTCAAAAACCGGGATAAAGCTGGCAGGGGAGATCATTCCGTAGATGGGGTGATTCCAGCGAACCAGTACCTCGGCTCCGACGATACTCTTGGTCCGGATATCGAAGAAAGGCTGAAAATAGGGGACAAAGTCGCCGTTTTTTAGGGAAGGCTCCATGGACTGGATCAGGGTCTGCTCCCGGGTGACCTGCTGACGGAACTCCTCGTTGAAGATCGAGTAAGGCTGGCTGTAGGAAGTGCGGGCCTTCTGAAGAGCCATTTTGGCGAAATCTGCCAGCTGATAGGGCGGCATGTTCCGGTCGTAGACAGGACAGATCCCGAAATAAAGGGAAATATGAAAGGCCAGTGGATAATGGTCCATGTCATGCTGGAGCTGTTCCATAAAGTCCAGGATTTCCTCACGGTTCATGGAAGTGCAGATGCAGAAGGAATCCGCATAAAACCGGCCGCAGGTGTCCCCCGGTTTTAAATGTTTCAAAACAGATTCATAGAAATCATGCAGAAGGGCATCGCCGGCCTGGCTCTGAAACAGATCGTTGATCATACGAAGTCCGTAAATATCGGTCCGGACGATGGTGTACTCCGTCTCTGGATGACTTTTAAGCAGCTTTGAGGTATGACGGCAGAAGGCAGGGCGGGTCAGGGCGCCGGTGAGCTCGTCATGCTCAATTCGTTCTTCGAGGGCTTCTTTTTCTTCATTGAGATACATATGGGGCTTGGCCAGGCCCAGATAGACCGGAGTTCCGTCGGAAAGCGCCGTCCGATGGAACGTCAGGTCAAAGGCACAGTGAAGCTGGGAGTGAAACTGGACAGAAGAACATTCGGAAAGAGAGGGATCTTCCTGAAGCTTCCGCACAGGACAGGCTCCGCAGGGAGTTGTCTGGCTGCAGCAGAAATAGCAGGGGCGTTCTCCGACGTGAAACCCTGCGTTTTTTTCCATATATTCGTTGCAGTATAAAATGTGAAAATCCTGGTCCGACAGAACAAAAAGACCAATATCTGAAAAATGTTGAAAAAAAGACAGTTCCTGAAGCAGTTTTTTCATAATCTCACCCTTTGTGTCATAGATAGTCAAATCTTACCACAGAAATACGGACAAAATCAACAGAAAACGACATTAAAAAACTCTTGACAGGGTGAAATACAGGTGATATGGTTAGTTACATAAGTAATGAACCATATAACCAAGGGGAAGGAAGTGAAATCCTTGCAGGAAATCTTAAACCAGGAGAAATCGATCTATCTGCAGATCAAAGAGATGATCGAGCGGGATATTCTGAGAGATATCCTTCTGGAAGAAGAGCGGGTACCGAGCACCAATGAGCTGGCGAAGCTGTATGCCATCAATCCGGCCACAGCAGCCAAGGGAATCAATCTTCTGGTGGAGGAAGGGATTTTGTATAAAAAAAGAGGAATCGGAATGTTTGTCGCAGAGGGGGCAAAGGCAGCGATCATGAAAAAGAGAAAAGAACATTTTTTTGACGATTATATCAAGGGGCTTCTATCGGAGGCGGCATCTCTGGGAATTTCAAGAAAAGAACTCATCGAGATGATCGCCGACGCGGGAGAAACGGAAAAGAAGACATCGGAGAAGGGCTGAGAACCGAAGGAAAATGGAGGAACGTATGGAACAGCTGATCTGTGAAAATATCACGAAAAATTATAAATCAAAGGATGCGCTTGACAGTGTGAACCTGACTCTGGCAAAAGGCAAGATCTACGGTCTCATCGGCCGGAACGGAGCTGGAAAAACGACGCTTCTGTCCATCTTAAGCGCCCAGAATCCGCCGAGTGAGGGCAGCGTCGTTCTGGAAACGGAGGAGGGCAGGCTTTCCGTCTGGGAAAATGAAAAGGCTCTGAGTCATATCTGTTTTTCCAGGGAACTGAACGTGGGGAAAAATACGGCTCTCTCAGCTACGAAGGTGAAAGATTATCTTCGGACAGCTTCTGTCTATCTGCCATACTGGGACCAGGAACTGGCAGACGAGCTGATCCGGAAATTTCATCTGGATGTAAAGCAGAAGATTGGAAAACTGAGCAAAGGTATGGTCTCCATGGTGACGATCATCGTGGCTCTGGCCAGCAAGGCGGATTTCACCTTCCTGGACGAGCCGGTTTCCGGCCTGGATGTGGTGGCGAGAGAGCAGTTTTATCGGATTCTTCTCGAAGAATTTACAGAAACAGGCAGGACTTTCGTGGTCTCTACGCATATCATGGAAGAGGCGGCAGATCTCTTTGAGGAGGTCATTATCTTAAAGGAAGGAAAGCTACTTCTGAAGGAAAATACCGAGGAGCTTCTGGAGTCCTGCCTCCATATCTCCGGAAAGGCGGAGGAGGTAGACCGGGCCACAGAAGGACTGGAAAAGCACTATGAGGAGCGGCTGGGCCGGAGCAAGAGCGTGATGGTCCGCCTGAAACCGGGACAGGAGCTTCCGGACGCAGAGGTGACTGTCCAGCCCATGAAGCTTGAAAAGGTGTTTGTGGCGCTCTGCGGTGAGGAGGCCTAGGATGAACAGGAAAAAGTTTTTGTTTTACGGACGGCTCTGGGGGATCACGGTGGGAGGAGCTCTTGTCGCCGGTCTGCTCCTTGCTCTGATTACCTGGCTCAACAGAGGAGGAGATGTCCGGGGGATGATCTGGTATATGCTGGCAGTGGACTGTATGATGATCGGATATTTCTGTCTTCAGATTCTTCCTTTTTCCACCTATATGTCCACGGTTCCGTTGATGTTGGCCTTCGGCTGCCGAAGAAAGGAAGTTATCTTAAGTTCCCAGATCCTAAAGTTTTTAAATATCCTAGGGATTCTGGCGGTCACAGCAATTTTCCTTCTTCTGCAGTCTCGGATGAAAGGAAATCAGGTGGAAATCCAGCGTATGAAGGATATGTTTCTGATGAGCGCTCTGCTTCTCCTCTCAGGAGGCTCCGTCGGAAATCTGATCGGTGTTCTTTATAATCTGATCGGAAGATGGGTCATGATCCTTTATGTCATTTTAAGCGGTCTTACAGGCGGTATGGTGGGAGTGGTTACGGAACTTTCTTCGACTCCCGACATCAATACCTTTGGAGATCTGCTGGGAAATACCGCCTTTCTGACAGCTGCCTTTGTGGCAGCGCCGGTTTTCATCGCAGCGGATCTCATTGTTTCCTGGCTGGTATTGAGACGGACGGAAGTCCGCTGCTAAGATAGGAGGAGAATTATGAAAAACAGTATATGGCAGGAATTTGTCCTTGAGAAAAAGACCATCGGTATTTTTGCGGCCATCGCGGGCGGTTCCTGGCTCGTGGGCATCCTGGGAATGTTGATCTTTCAGGCCTTTATAAAGAATGACAAAGCGCTTTTTCCGATAGCGACGGTGCTGCTTGTGGGTATTGGAAGTATTTTTCTGCTTTTTCTTCTGGAAAACTCCTTTGCCCACAAGTTTAATCTGGCGATTTCCATGGGAAGAACAAGAAAGAGTTATCTTCCCTCTGTGGCCTTTCTGATTTTTGTCATCGTGCTTATGGTCTATGTGATGGGAGGCATTGGTTTTCTTATAGAGAAGGGGCTTTACGGGCTGCTTTATCATGGCAGAAAGCTGACGGGGAATATGGGGCCCTTTCTGACTCCGGCCTGGCTTCTATGCTGCACCGTTTTTGAGACAGGACTCATCTGCCTGTACGGAGGTCTTATGAAAAAGGACCGGAAAATGGGAACGATCTTTTTCCTTATCACATGGGTTCTTTTCTGCTGGACTTCCGGAGGCTTCTGGGGAAATTACGATGGAATGGATGGTTCGATCATGAGCCGGTTTACCTTTCTGGGCTATCAGATCCGGCTCTGGTTTACGAGTTATTCAACAGAAATCCGCATGGCGATCCTGGTGCTCATTGGCCTGGCAGGCTACTTTATCATGTATCTGATGCTGCGAAGAGAAGCAGCTGATTAAGGAGGAGAAGATATGAAACTGGAGGTAAAAGATCTTCACAAAAGTTTTGGAGGAACAGAGGTACTTCACGGAATTTCTTTTTCTGTGGAGAGCGGCCGGGCTTTAGGCCTGCTTGGCCGAAACGGAGCCGGAAAGACCACGACGATCCGGATTCTGATGCAGGTATTTGCCGCAAATAAGGGAACGGTGACACTGGACGGCGTACCCTTTTCTACAAAAAAGATCGGCATCGGCTATCTTCCCGAGGAGCGAGGCCTCTACCCGAAAAAAACCGTCACCGAGCAGCTTATGTACCTGGCGCAGCTTCGGGGCATGAAAAAGGCTGAGGCCGCGAAAGCTGTGAAGCACTGGCTGGAGCGCATGGGCGTGGAACAGTACGCTTCCCGAAAGCTGGAAACGCTTTCCAAAGGAAATCAGCAGAAGGTCCAGCTGGCGGCCACGCTGGTTCACAATCCGCCGGTGATCATTCTGGATGAGCCGTTTTCCGGTCTGGACCCGGTAAATTCCCAGGTATTAAAGGATGTGATCCAGGAACAGATCGCGGAGAACAAGCTTGTGATCTTTTCCAGTCATCAGATGAGCTATGTGGAGGAATTCTGTAACGATATCGTCATCATGAATCACGGAGAGACCGTCCTATCGGGCGACTTAAGGGAGATTAAGACGCTCTTCGGCCATGGCCGCCTGGTGCTCTCCCTCAACGGAAAAGACGGGGAAGAGACAGAGGCTATCGTAAAGGAGCGCTTCTCCGGTCTGGTGCAGCCTGACGGCATCCATAAGGATTTCGTGGTGCTGAAAATGACAGGAGAGACGACGAAAACGCAGGTATTCCGGGCGCTGGCAGAGAGCGGCCTGGATGTGGAGAGCTTCGGAGATTACCGGCCGTCGCTCAATGATATTTTCGTGGAAAGAGCAGGTGACGAGGCATGAAGCAGTTTCTGAATGTTTTAAAATTTGAGCTTGGAAACTATTTTAAGAGTAAAAGCTTTATGGTAACAACAATTCTTCTGGCCCTGGCAGTGGCAGCAGCAGTGGCTCTTCCGCCGGTATTTATGAAGGGCAGCTTCTCAGAAGTCTTCGGCGGAAGCAAGGGAAGTACGGAAGCCACCGGAGAAGATGCGGCAGAAGGCAGCTCTGCTGATGGCAATTACGATTCGGATGCAGATGTACTGGCTATTGCAGATCCGGACGGCTTTGTAAGCGATATTACGGAACTGACAGACCGGATGCCGGGTTATAACTGGAAGGTTTTCGATGATACCGATGAAGTGGAAGATATCGTGTCAGCAGGGGCAAAGGGAGGCTTTATCCTGACCGGCAGATATACCTACACCTATGTGGTGAACGATCTTTCCATTCTGGATAGTCTGGATTCTGAGTTTTCAGAAATTTACACAGACTACTGGCAGGAGCAGGAGCTGAAGGCCGAGGGCATCGACGCGGCTGCCGTGGAGGAAATTCTGGGTCACAGCAGTATTTCTGATATGAAGGTTCTGGGAAAAGACGGGGCCAACAACTACTGGTACACCTATATTCTGATCTTTGTGCTCTACTTCCTGGTGCTGTTCTACGGCCAGATGATTGCGACTTCCATCACCAGCGAGAAGAGCAACCGGGCCATTGAGGTTCTTGTGACCACGGTGGACAGCACCAGTCTGATCTTCGGAAAGGTCATCGCCGGGGCGCTCAGCGGTATCTTCCAGGCAGGCGTGATCCTGGGAAGCGGTCTTCTGACCTATCATTTCACAGGAGCAGGCTGGAATTACCGGCTGGATTTTCTCTTCCATATTCCGGCAGAGGTCTGGGGAGCTTTCGTGGTATTTGGTCTTCTGGGTTATCTCATGTATGCCTTCCTGTTCGGCATGCTGGGAGCTCTGGTTTCCAAGACCGAGGATATCAGCAAATCTGCTACTCCGGTGACGATGATCTTTGTGGTATCCTTTATCCTGACCATGACCGGAATGAACGACAGCAGCAGCCTTCTCATGAAGGTGGCCTCCTTCATTCCCTTCACTTCCAGCAATGCCATGTTTGCCCGGATCGCGCTGGGCAGCGTTTCCAGCGTGGAGGTTGTGATTTCCGCAGCGATTCTGGCTGCCACTGTGGTGGTTTTGGGCTGGCTGGCAGCGAAGATCTTCCGTTTCGGAACACTGATGTATGGAAATCCTATTAAATTTACGCAGGCATTGAAAAAGATTCGGGAGCAGTAAATCTACTTTCCGAGAAGATATTTACTCACCACAGGAAAGGGGGCGGGGCCGATCTCAAGGACCTTCTGATGGAAGGCTTTCAGAGAGAAGGCGCTGCCCTTTTTCTCTTTATAGGCGTCCCGGAGATCTTCGAAGGTAAGATAGCCCACATAGTAACGGAGATAGTTGGCCGGGGCTTCGAGAAGGGCCTCGTAGAGGGCCTGGGCAGAGGTCTCCTCAAAGCCGAATTTACTTAAGGCTTCTGCCACATCGCCCTCGGTGAAGCCATGGTAATGGACGGCGATATCCATGAGAGAGGAGAGGCCCAGGGTGAGGGAGCGGTTCAGCCGGTAGAGTTCAGCCAGATTCGGGTCCGTATCGGAGAGACCGTAGGCGTACATTTCCACATAGGTGGCCCAGCCCTCTATGTAGCCGCCGAAATTCAGAAGATTCCGCACCGGATCCGAGGTGGTGCTGCCGCTTAAGATCGTCTGGTAGAGATGGCCGGGATAGCCCTCATGGGCCAGGGTGGTGTAGAGATCGAGAGCCGTGTAGGTGGAGGCCCGGTTGATATAGATCACGTTGTCAGTGAGGTCATCGAGAGGCGGCGTGAGATAGAAGGCCGGGCTTAAGTAATCCTCCAGCGAGGAATGAACGTACTTGACGGAGAAGGAGACTTCCGGCGGAGTGGGGAAATCGGCGGCGATTTTCTGACGGAGATCAGAGAGAATCTCGTTGGGTGTCCACTGGGCGAGGGCTTTCTCTTCCAGTTCCCGGCCGGAGGGGTCTGTGGCATACCAGCCATCGGCGTTCAGAATCGTTGAGGGAGAGTTGTCGAGAGAGAAGGCGATGGCGCTTCCCAGCGTCTCCCGGGAAAGAAGCTCCGGATGGGCAGAGGCCAGACTCGTGAGCTTCTGAAAATCTGTTTTCAGCTGTTGTTCGATGCGTTTCTGGATGGTATCGACGGAGGCCCAGGAGCCGGTAGAATCCCGCAGGAGATATTCATAGTAAGCCTTTCCGTTGGGAAGACCAGAGAGGCCCTGCTGGTTTTTGCCCGTGTTTTTAAGGGCCGTGAGTCCTCGGATCAGAAGCTGGTAGGCGGGAATTACATGCTCCAGGACGGCTTTTTCGTTTTGTTCCAGAAAATGCTTTTTCTCCACCTGGGTGAGAAAATCCGCTTCCTCGATCTTCTCGGCGAAGACGGTGATGAGGAAGTTTTTCGAGGGTTCCCGGATAAAAGCATTACACTGGTCGATGACGGCCTGGGCTGCGGAGGCGCTCATGAAAAGACCTTCCCTGGACTTGGCTTCCTCGAAGTGAACCAGAGTCGAGTAGTATTCGTCCATCTCTGTGAGAAGGGTCAGATAGGTCTCGATATCGGCCTTGTTTCGGAAAGCGTACTCCGCGAGAAGCACAGGAAGCTGAGCCTGAGTACCGATGGTGGGGCCAAGGGGTTCGGCGTAGAGGGCAAATTTCTGACCGGAGAGCTGATTTTGAAGATAAAGTTGCAGGATATCGTAGGTCAGCCGGTTGGTTTTGGAGAGTGTCTGGTAGGGAAAACGGCGCAGCACCTCCTGGTAATTTTCCAAAACCAGGCCGGAAGCCTCCAGGACTTCGGGCTCCGCGCTTCCGAGAGTGACGGGAGCCTCGGAAATCCCGTAGTTTTCCGGATGTTTCAGGGTATAGTGAAGGTTCAGGGTATTTCCGGCCAGTTCACTGCGGAAGATCTGACCGGTAAACTGCCGGAAAGACCGGTTGTTGAAAAAGACGCAGGCAGAAAAGACCAGAAAAAAGAGCGCGGGGAGAAACAGAAAGGTAAGAAATGAAGGGAGTTTTCGATCTCGCATAGAAGCTCCAGAGAACTTTTGGTACTATTTTATGATTCAGAGGGCAGACTCATGCCCAAAATAATCATATCGTTTCCATGGACTGTATGAAAGAACATTGTGGAAGAGGCAGGGGAGCAGGCATAGATGGAAAGTAAGAGAAAAATCCAATAGAATTGCTAAAAAGAGTGTGTTATAGTGGAAGAAAGATGTAAAATTCTGCCGATATATCAGACAAGGAGGAACCTTCATGAAGAAAAGAATTCAAGTAAAAACAGAGAAGCCGCAGTTCACGGTGATCACCAACCTTACCTACGCCCAGCGTGACAGCTGGTTCGGCCACACCATGCAGGATCTCAAGATGGATCTCATTTATCCGGAGGACAGTAGCAGAACCTATCCCTGCATCGTCTGGATCTGCGGCGGAGCCTGGCTCCAGCTGGATAAGTCCGCTCATCTGGCTTATCTTTCCGAACTTTCCAGAAAAGGCTTTGTGGTGGCTTCGGTTCAGTACCGCACCAGCAATGAGACGCCCCTGCCGGGCCAGATCCAGGATGTGAAGGCCGGGATCCGCTACTTAAGAGCACACGCAGAGCGGTTCCATATCAATCCGGAGAAGTTTGGCGTCATGGGAGAGTCTGCAGGCGGCTATCTCACCTGTATGGCGGCCCTTGCCACGGATCCGGCCTTTGATGTGGGAGAAAATCTCGAATTTTCCAGCAGTGTGCAGGCAGCCTGCCCCTGGTATCCGCCTACAGATTTCCGCGGTTTCTCCTACGATAATCCGGAGCAGTGCGCCGCTTCGCCGGAATCCCTTCTCCTGGGGAAAAATGTGCTGTGCCATCCGAAGGAAGCCCTGAAAAACTGCCCGGTGAGCTTTGTCACCAAGGATGCGCCGCCCTTCCTGATCATCCACGGGGAGAACGACCATACGGTGCCCTTTACTCAGGGCGAACTGCTCCATGACAAACTGGAGGAGGCAGGCTGCGATGTGACGCTTCTTGCCATCGAGGGCGCAGACCATGCGGACCTTCATTTCTTCCAGAAGGAAGTCTGGGAGGAAATAGAAGCGTTCTTCGCAGAGGAGTTGTAGAATTGCTCCGCTGCAAGGCAGCTCACGCAATTCTAGGTATTAAGAGGAGTAAAACGTCATCACCGCCTCCTGCAACAGGGAAGATCCTTCACCAGCTGATTGACCTGGTCGAAGGATCTTCGTATCTTCAGAAATTGCCGGTCGGCTTTGGGAATGCAGTAGATCCGAAGGCCCAGGCGCTCCGGAAAACGGATTCTTTTCAAAGGGATCACCGAAAGAATTTCTTCCATATTATATATGCTTTATTCTGCGTTACGGTTCGGCTTGCGGATTACAAGTTTATGGATGGGGTTGCGGAGATTGCTGAATTTTCGCTCATACTCAGTCATGACGTTGCCTTCCATGAGCTCTTTGTCATGGTGGAGGTCATAGGTGCAGACCAGAAGCTCCCAGCCGCTCTCCTTCACTTCCTCCAGGGAGAAATCGAAAAGGCTGCGGTTGTCGGTCTTGAACTCCACGAGGCCGCCGTTAGCCAGGATCTCCTCATAACGGGCCAGAAATTCGCGGGAGGTGAGTCTCCGTCTCGCATGGCGTTCCTTCGGCCAGGGATCGGAGAAATTAAGATAGATCCGGTCCACCTCGCCTTTTCCAAAGAAGTTGGGAAGGTCCTTGGCATCCACGCAGAGATAACGGAGGTTGGGGAATTCCTCGCCACATTCCTCGGTGAGAAGTTCACGCTTCTGGAGCGCCCGGTAGAGAACGCTGGTGTAGCGCTCGATGCCGATGTAGTTGATCTCGGGATTCCTCCGGGAAAGCTCGGTGATGAACTGGCCTTTTCCCATACCCACTTCGATGTAGAGGGGCTGGTTTTTTCCGAAAACCTCACTCCATTTTCCTTTTTTTGTCTCTGCATCCTGGATGACCCAGGGGCTGTTGGATACGGCTTCGTCCGCACCTGGTATATTTCTTAAACGCATGGTAAAATCTCCTTATTGTTGATTATTTAGTAATTGATGCCGATGAATTGCTCAGCTGCTTTGCAGCTCACGCAATTCTGCATCATAGCATACTTCCTTACTTTTTTCTACCAAAACTTCCTCATTTACGCCGGTTCCTTTCCTTTTAAAAGGCGGATCAGATGGCGGGCGGCCACGCTCAGGGGTTTCTGCCGGTCCTCCACCATACAGATGTGGCGGCCTTCGATCTTTTCCTCGATCTCGATCTCCACGATACTGCCTTCCTCCAGCTCCTTTTTCACGAGCTCCCGGGGGATGAAGCCTACGCCCAGGCCCTGCCGGATGACGGGAACCATGAGGTCTGCCGTGGCAAGCTCGATATCCGGCTTCAGGATCAGGCCGTGGGAGGCGTAAAATTCCTTATAGAGGGCATAAGTCATTGTGTTTTCCGCGAGGGAGACAAAGGGGTACTGCTGGACCTCGGAGAGGGGAACTTTTTTCCCTTTGAGATAGGAATAATTGCTGCCTCCGGCCAGAATATCCTGACATTCCTTTACCAGAGTGACACGGAAATGGGAATCCTCCCGGATAGGGGTAGTCACTACGGCAAGGTCGGTCTTACCGGCTTTCAGATCTGCCAGCGTATTGGGCGTGGTGCCGCTGGTGAGCTTCAGGCGGACGCCGGGGTACTGCCGGTGAAAAGAGGAGAGCTTTTCGAGAAGAAAGCAGTGGAGGGCGGTCTCCGTGACGCCGATGTAGACGGAACCGTTCTGATAACCGAGGGTTCCGCCGATATTTTCCTCACCTTTAAAGATCTGCTCGCAGGCGGGAGCTACATATTTATAGAGCTGTTCTCCTTCGGCAGTCAGGGAGACGCCCCGCTTGGTCCGGACGAAAAGCCGGCAGCCAAGCTCCGTTTCCAGAGCCTGCATACAGCGGGAAACCGAGGGCTGGCTGGAGAGCAGAGCCTTGGCGGCCAGGGTGAAATTCTGGTATTTCGCTACATAATAAAAGATTTTATAATATTCAAAATTTGCTGCCATAGATTTTCCTTTTATAAAGTTTTTTTATTATGGGTATAAAATAATATCATTTTTCAAAATCAGCCGATTTCAGTATAATCCAATGTGTTCAAAACGGCAACCGCAAATAGCGCAGAAAACCGGGCAGGGGTCATCCAAGGCTCCTGTTTTCCCACGTCAGAGCAGAAGAGCTGTCCCGGTTTTGGCTGTTTGCATAGGAATGACCGTTATTCATTTTTAGATTTTTAGCTATTATTATCCTTGCATTTTTAAAAAGAAAAGGTATGATAATAGAGAACTGTGTAAAAGCTTTTGAAAGCAGACACAGGAAAGAAAAGAGAAGGAGGTACAGAATGGATACAATCGTTAACAAGATCTCGGAAATTGAGACCGCAGCTGTCAAGATCATGAACGAATCCGCCCTTCAAAAGAAAGAACTGGATGAAGAATCCAAACAGCGAATGGATGCATACGATGCTGACGTGGATAAGAAGACAGAAGCAAAGCTTGCCGATATCCGTGCCAGCCTGGAAAACCAGAAAAAAGCAGAGCTTTCTTCCCTGAAAGAAGCCGCTGCTAGGACGATCATGACTCTGGAGAAGGAATATTCGGAAAATCATGAGACACTGGCTGCAGGCATATTAAAACAGATGATCGAGGGATAAGCTATGGGAAAACTGTTATCTTACAGTGGAACGACCACAAAGATCCGTGCCATCAAGAGCCGTCTCCTTACCCGGAAGGATTACGAGACGCTGGCCGCCATGCCGACGGTCACAGGCGCGCTGGCTTATCTGAAACAGAAGCCCTCCTATGAAGAGCTCTTCTCCGGACTGGATGAGAGCACTCTGCACCGGAGCCAGGTGGAGCAGATTCTCACCTATTCTGTTTATGCGGATTTCCAGAAGATCTACCGTTTTTCCACCGTACAGCAGAGAGCCTTTATGGATCTCTATTTTGGCCGGTACGAGATCGCCATCATGAAGCGTTCCCTTCGGATGCTTTTCGATCACCGGAATGTTTCCACGGACCTGACGATCTTTACAGACTTTTTCAACCACCATTCAGATTTGGATCTGAACAAACTTTCCGCCAGCCAGACCATCGATGAATTTGTCGAGAATCTGAAGGGAAGTATTTACTATGAGCCTATGAAACGTCTTTCGGACATTGAATCGCCGACACTCTGGGATTACGAAATGGCACTGGATCTTTTCTATTTCGGCTGGTTCTGGAAAAATGGCCAGAAGATTTTCAAGGACAAGGAAGACCAGAAAATTTTCATGGAAGCCTATGGCGTGAAAATTGATCTTCTGAACATGCAGTGGATCTACCGTTCCAAGAGATATTATCATATGGAAAACAGCAGCATCTACGCACACATTATTCCGGTGACCTACCATCTCACGGCCCAGAGCATCAAGGACCTGGTGGAGGCGGGAAATCAGGATGAGCTGACTGCCGCAGTCAGAAAGACCTATTACGGAAAACGTTATCCGGAGCTTACCCCTCACAATCTGGATCAGTATTACACAGAAATCCGTCATAAGATCCAGAGTAAGGAAGCCAGAAACAATCCGTATTCTGTCGCAACGATGGTTTCTTATCTCTATGAGAAAGAGCATGAGGTTGACAGACTTACTACCATTCTGGAGTGCGTCCGTTACGGACTGCCCCAGGAGGAAATAGCAAAATATATAAATAACTAAGAAAGGGGGTGGGTTCGTGATTGAGAAGATGAAATTCTTAAGTATCACGGGACCAAAGGCCGATATCGACCGTGTGGTAAACCAGTACTTATCGAAGTATGAGATTCATCTGGAAAATGCCCTTTCCGAGCTGAAAACGGTGGAAGAGCTCCGGCCGTTCATGGAGATCAATCCTTATAAGGAGCTTCTGAACAAGGCAAATGAGTTTGTCAGCCAGCTTTCCCAGCCGGTTTCTGAGGAAACAGGAAGCATGGATGTGGACACAGCGGTGAAAACCATTCAGGAACTGAGTGGATATGCCGCAAACTTCCAGGAGAAACGTACGGAACTTTCCAAAAAGCACGAGGAACTCCTTTCCTCTCTGCAGTGGATCGAGCCGTTCTTGAATTTCGACTTCAACATCCATGAGGTGTTTGGCTTCAAATTTGTCAAATACCGTTTTGGAAAGATCGCTCACGAATACTACGAAAAATTTGAAAAATATGTCTATGACAATCTGGACACCGTATTTTTCAAATGTGCTTCTGATGAACAGTACGTCTGGGGAGTTTACTTTGTTCCTGCCACACAGGCAGTCAAGGTGGACGCAGTATACAGCTCCCTGCATTTTGAGAGAATGCGTATTCCCGATGAATATGAGGGAACCCCGGAGGAGGCCGTTTCCAGGCTGAAAAAAGACCTGGCCTCCATCGATGAGCAGCTCAAAAACTGTCAGGCAGAGGTCGGAAAAAAGCTGGAGAGCAGACGGAGTGATCTTCTGAAAGCCAGAAATACGCTGGACAGCCTTTCCACCAACTTTGACGTGAGAAAGCTTGCAGCCTGCACCAAAGCGAAAAATGACAAACAGGTCTTCTACATCCTCTGCGGATGGATGACCGAGAGAGACGCAGAGCGTTTCCAGAAGGATATCGAGGATGACGTCAATCTCTACTGCATCCTGGAGGACGACGAGAACAACATCCTGAATCAGCCGCCTACCAAGCTGAAAAACCCGAAGCTGTTCAAACCCTTCGAAATGTACATCCGGATGTACGGACTGCCTGCTTACAATGAGATTGATCCGACCATCTTTGTGGCCATCACCTATTCTCTGATTTTCGGAGCCATGTTCGGTGATGCGGGCCAGGGACTCTGCCTTCTGATCGGCGGCTTCCTGCTTTATAAATTCAAAAAGATAGATCTGGCAGCCATCATCAGCTGCGCCGGTTTCTTCTCCACGATCTTCGGATTCCTCTACGGAAGCTTCTTCGGTTTCGAGGATGTGCTCCCTGCCCTGTGGCTGAAGCCCATGAATAACATGATGACCGTTCCCTTCATCGGAAAACTGAACACCGTCTTCATCGTAGCAGTCGGTTTCGGTATGTTCCTGATCCTGGTGGCTATGATTATGCACATCATCAACGGCATCAAAGCTCACGATCCGGAAAGCGCCTGGTTTGATACCAATGGCCTCGCAGGTCTGGTGTTCTACGGAGCCGTTGTGGCAGTGATCGCTCTCATCATGACCGGTAAAAAAATGCCGGCAACCATCGTGCTTATTGTCATGTTCCTGCTTCCGCTTCTTGTCATCGCTTTTAAAGAGCCGCTGGCAAAACTGGTGGAGCATAAGGCAGACGTGATGCCGAAAGAAAAAGGCATGTTTGTCGTACAGACGATTTTCGAACTTTTCGAAGTACTCTTAAGCTACTTCTCCAACACCATTTCCTTCGTCCGTGTGGGTGCTTTCGCAGTCAGCCACGCAGCTATGATGGAAGTTGTACTGATGCTGGCAGGCGCTGAGGCAGGTTCACCGAACTGGATCGTTGTGATCCTCGGAAACCTGTTCGTCTGCGGTATGGAAGGTCTGATCGTCGGAATTCAGGTACTCCGTCTGGAATACTATGAGATGTTCAGCCGTTTCTACAAAGGTACCGGCCGGGAATTCATTCCCTTTCGGAAAATAGAAAAAGAATAACAATATATACAATTAAGGAGGATTTTATCAATGTCTACTATCACTCAGATCTTAATCGTTGCTGCACTTGTACTCAGCATTTTCGTCCCCTTCAGCGCTTTTCTTATCGGTGAAAGAAACAAAGGACGTTTAAAAACTTCTCTGGCCATCAACGCTTTTCTGTTCTTCGGAATTTTTGCAGTAGCCGGTATCGTATCTCTTGGAAACGGTGCTTCTGCTCTGGCTGCTGAGGCTGCTTCCGAGTCTTCTGCTGGTCTTGCTACCGGCCTTGGCTACCTGGCTGCAGCTCTTGTAACCGGTCTTTCCTGTATCGGCGGTGGTATCGCAGTTGCCAGTGCTGCCAGCGCTGCCCTTGGAGCAATCAGCGAGGATCAGAGCATTCTTGGTAAATCTCTTATCTTCGTAGGTCTGGCCGAAGGTTGCTGCCTGTACGGTCTGATCATCTCCTTCATGATCCTGGGTGCATTATAATCCATGAAAATGTATCTCATCAGTGATAACGTGGATACTTATACCGGAATGAGACTGGCCGGTGTGGAAGGCTGCGTGGTTCATGAGCGCGGAGAGCTCCGGGAAGCCCTGGAGTGTGCCATTGCGGACAAGGAAAACGGGATCATCCTCCTGACCGAGAAATTCGGCCGGGAGTTCCCCGACATTGTCGATGATGTAAAACTGAACCGCCGTCTGCCCCTCATCGTAGAAATTCCGGACCGTCACGGTACCGGCCGGAAGGCTGATTTTATCACTTCCTATGTAAACGAAGCAATCGGCGTAAAGCTGTAAAAAGAAGGTGATCTATTTTGACAACAGAAGAAAAGCTGAAACATTTTAAAGCTGCAGCTCTTGAGGAGGCACGTCAGGAAAGCACCGCGGCCATTGAAGAGCACCGCCGCGCTCTGGAAAAACTTTTTCAGGAACACACTGTAGATAAAGACCGTCAGGCTGCCCTCGAAGTAAAAACTGAGACCGACCGGCTGAAACGGGAAAACAACATCACTCTTTCCAAGGAACGTCTGGAGATCAAACGTGATATTTCCAGAAAACAGGAAGAGCTGAAAGAAACACTTTTTGTAGAAGTACAGGAAAAACTGGCCGACTACATGGCAACAACGGAATACCAGCAGCTTCTGATTTCACAGATCCGTGAGATCGTGAAATTCGCTGGAAATGAGGAAGTTACCATTTACATTGATCCGGCAGATCAGTCCTGCTTAAGCAGCCTCACCGCTGCTGTCAACCATCCGCTGACGGTTTCCGAGTATTCCTTCAGCGGCGGCACCCGGGCAGTTATTCCCGGACGTCATATCCTGATCGACAATTCCTTTGCTGCCAAATTTGACGCAGCGAAGAAAAACTTTACCTTTGACGGAGGTGTCCTTCATGAATAAGACAGGTGTTATTTACGGCATCAACGGTCCCGTCATTTATTTGAAGGGCAATACCGGTTTTGAGATGTCAGAGATGGTTTACGTCGGCAAGGAACGCCTGGTAGGCGAGGTTATCGCCCTGACTCAGGACACCACCACTGTACAGGTCTTCGAGGAGACAACAGGCCTGAAACCCGGCGAAATCGTAGAAGCCAGCGGAGACGCTATTTCCGTTCTCCTGGCACCGGGTATCCTGAACAACATTTTTGATGGTATCGAGCGTCCCTTAAGTGAGATCGCTGCCAAATCCGGCAAATATATCAGCCGCGGTCTTTCCGTAGATTCTCTGGACACCGAGCGGCTCTGGGATGTACACATCACCATAAAAGCCGGCGATAAAGTCAGCGGCGGAACTGTCATCGCAGAAACTCAGGAGACACCGGCGATCCTTCATAAATCCATGGTACCTCCGAACCTTTCCGGTACGATTCTGAAAGCTGCTCCGGACGGAAAATATAAGATCTTTGATGAGATCGCTGTTCTGCAGCTGAGTGACGGAAAAGAAGTTCCCCTGACTCTGGCTCAGAAATGGCCCATCCGTGTGCCGCGTCCCAGCGCAGCCCGCTACGCATCCAGCGAACCCCTGGTAACCGGTCAGCGTATTCTTGATACGATGTTCCCCATCGCCAAGGGCGGTACCGCAGCCATCCCGGGAGGATTCGGAACCGGTAAAACCATGACCCAGCATCAGATCGCAAAATGGGCCAACGCCGACATCATCATTTACATCGGCTGCGGAGAGCGTGGAAACGAGATGACCCAGGTTCTGGAGGAGTTCTCCGAACTGATCGACCCGAAGTCCGGAAATCCTCTGATGGACCGTACCACTTTGATTGCCAATACTTCCAACATGCCTGTGGCAGCCCGTGAGGCTTCCATTTACACCGGCGTGGCTCTGGCTGAGTATTACCGCGATATGGGTTATGACGTGGCTATCATGGCAGACTC
Organism: Fusicatenibacter faecihominis; assembly: GCF_020686945.1. Classification (NCBI taxonomy): domain Bacteria; kingdom Bacillati; phylum Bacillota; class Clostridia; order Lachnospirales; family Lachnospiraceae; genus Fusicatenibacter; species Fusicatenibacter faecihominis. The sequence goes on from NZ_JAJEPR010000026.1 coordinate 43,799, forward strand.
CACTTCCCGTTGGGCCGAGGCTCTTCGAGAGCTGTCCGGACGACTGGAGGAGATGCCCGCCGAGGAAGGTTTCCCGGCTTACCTGGCATCCCGTCTGTCCGCTTTCTATGAGAGAGCCGGTTATGTACAGACCTTAAACGGAGCAGAAGGAAGCGTTTCCATCATCGGAGCCGTATCCCCGCAGGGAGGCGATTTCTCCGAGCCCGTTACCCAGAATACCAAACGTTTCGTCCGCTGCTTCTGGGGACTGGATAAATCCCTGGCTTATGCCCGTCATTTCCCGGCTATCCAGTGGCTGACCAGTTACAGTGAGTACCTGAACGATCTGGCACCCTGGTACCAGACCAACGTGGACAAGCGTTTCGTGGACCACAGAAACCAGATCATGGCGATCCTGAACCAGGAGAGCAGTCTTATGGAGATCGTAAAACTGATCGGCAGCGATGTGCTTCCGGATGATCAGAAGCTGACTCTTGAGATTGCCCGTGTGGTTCGTCTGGGCTTCCTGCAGCAGAATGCGTTCCATCCGGACGATACCTGCGTGCCCATGAAGAAACAGTTCTTGATGATGGATGTGATCCTTTACCTTTACAAAAAAGCAAAGGCCCTGGTTACCATGGGAATGCCGATGTCTATTCTGAAGGAAAGCAACATTTTCGACCGTATCGTTTCCATCAAATACGATGTGCCGAACGACAAGCCGGAAATGTTTGACGACTATTACAAAGCCATCGATGCCTTCTATGACGAAGTCATTGCCAAGAACGCATAAAAGGAGGTAGGATGAAATGGCAATTGAATATTTAGGACTCAGTCAGATCAACGGCCCCCTGGTAGTTCTCGAAGGCGTTCAGAACGCCTCCTTTGAGGAGATCGTAGAGATCACGGTAAACGGCAATGAGAAAAAGCTTGGCCGTATCATCGAGCTTTACGAGGACAAGGCTGTTATCCAGGTGTTTGAAGGAAATGACGGAATGTCCCTGAAAAATACCCATACAAAACTCACCGGACACCCCATGGAGGTGGCTCTTTCCCCGGATATCCTGGGACGTACCTTCAACGGTATCGGAGAGCCCATCGACGGACTGGGAGAGATCAAGGCAGAGTGCCGTCTGAATGTCAACGGCCTGCCTCTGAACCCTGTAACCCGTGAGTACCCGAGAAACTATATCCGTACCGGTATTTCTGCCATCGACGGACTGACTACTCTGATCAGAGGTCAGAAGCTGCCGATCTTCTCCGGAAACGGACTTCCCCATGACCGTCTGGCAGCTCAGATCGTAAAACAGGCTTCTCTGGGAGACGCTGCTTCCGATGAGAAATTCGCTATTGTTTTCGCGGCTATGGGCGTTAAATACGATGTGGCAAACTTCTTCCGCAAGACCTTCGAGGAGAGCGGCGTTTCCGACCACGTTGTCATGTATCTGAACCTGGCAAACGATCCGGTAGTTGAGCGACTGATCACTCCGAAGGTAGCGCTGACTGCCGCTGAGTACCTTGCTTTTGAGAAAGGCATGCATATCCTGGTAATTCTTACCGATATGACTTCTTTCGCCGAGGCCATGCGTGAGGTTTCCTCCTCCAAAGGAGAGATTCCTTCCCGAAAAGGTTATCCGGGTTATCTGTACAGTGAACTGGCTACTCTTTATGAGCGCGCCGGTATCGTGCAGGGTGTGGACGGTTCTGTAACCCAGATCCCGATTCTGACCATGCCCAACGACGATATCACCCACCCGATCCCTGACCTGACCGGATACATCACCGAGGGTCAGATCGTTCTGGACCGTCAGCTTCACGGCCAGGCAATTTATCCGCCGATCAATGTTCTGCCGTCTCTGTCCCGACTGATGAAGGATGGTATCGGTAAGGGTTACACCAGAGAGGATCATCAGGATGTGGCAAACCAGCTCTTCTCCTGTTATGCAAAAGTAGGAGACGCCAGAGCCCTGGCTTCCGTTATCGGTGAGGACGAGCTTTCTCCCCTGGACAAAACCTACCTGAAATTCGGAGAAGCTTTTGAGCACGAATTTGTCGGACAGGGCGAGGAAGAGAACCGTACTATCGAGGAGACGCTGGACAAGGGCTGGGAGCTCTTACGGATGCTGCCCAGAGAAGAACTTGACCGTATCGATACCAAGATCCTTGATAAATTCTATGAAGCGCCGAAGACGGCAGAAGCATAAATCCGAGGTGAGCGTATGAATCCAAACACATTTCCCACCAAGGGAAATCTGATTCTGGCCAAGAATTCTCTGGCACTTGCGAAACAGGGCTTCGATCTGATGGATAAGAAACGAAACATTCTTATGCGTGAGATCATGAACCTGATCAGCCAGGCCTCGGAGATCCAGACCGAGATCGACAGCACGTTCCGGGAGGCTTACGGCCTCCTGCAGCGGGCCAACATCGAGATGGGTATCCATGAGGTGGAGGAGATCTCCTTCTCCGTCCCCGTGGAGGATTCCATAAGGATCAAGACCCGCAGCGTCATGGGTACGGAGATCCCGCTGGTGGAGTATAAGCCGAAGGCCGATGAACCGACCTACGCTTATTACAGCACCACCCAGGCCCTGGACCAGGCGAGGATCGCTTTCGAGAAAGTGAAAGACCTTACCATCCGTCTTTCCATGATCGAAAACTCCGCCTACCGTCTGGCCGCCAACATCAAAAAGACCCAGAAACGTGCGAATGCGCTGAAAAACATCACGATTCCGATGTACGAAGCTCTTACGAAAAATATCCAGAATGCACTGGAAGAGAAAGAGAGAGAAGAGTTCACGAGGCTGAAAGTGATCAAGAGGATGCAGACCAGTAAATAAAAAAGTTCCATGCGATCATTGATAGATGATTGCATGGGGCTTTTTTTCTTTATGGGGGCTTTGGGAAGCCGCAGGGAATAGCAGGGGGAAAACCATCGGAGTTGCGCAGTCCTGGTTTTCCCCCTGCACCCCCTTTCCAGGGCACGCTAGAAAATAGGGTGC